>DATMJM010000437.1:0-16378 GCA_035553935.1 Solirubrobacteraceae bacterium | reverse complement strand
CAGCCGGATCGTGTCGACCTCGCTCTGAAACAGCAGCCCGGCCGCCGAATGCTTGACGAGCGGGACGATCCCCGCCGTCGAAGCGTGCTCGCGATGTGACGTGCCGAAGGCGTCGTTGACGTAGTAGTCGGCGAGCGACGCCAGGCGCTCGGCGAACTCGGGATCGTTCTTCGTCTCGCCAGGCTCGTAGCGGATGTTCTCGAGCATGACGACGTCCGCATCGGGCACGCTGTCGAGATCCTCGGCCAGCGCGACCTCGGTGTGCAGCAGCTTGCCGGCGTGCTCGGCGACGGGCGCCAGCGAGAACTCCGGCTCGCGGTCCTTCGGGCGCCCGAGGTGCGAGACGAGGATGAGCTTCGCGCCCTTGTCGCGCAGGGACTCGAGCGTCGGGATCGCCCGCCGCATGCGAATGTCGTCGCCCACCTTGCCATCGACGATCGGGACGTTGAAGTCGACCCGGACGAGGACGCGCTCGCCGTCGATGTCGCCGAGGCTGTCGATCGTCCGCACGTCAGCGGCCTTTAGCGTGCAGCGTGACGCGAGCCACCGCTAGAGCACCTTCTGCAGCACGTCGACGCAGCGGTTGGAGTAACCCCACTCGTTGTCGTACCAGGACACGACCTTGACGAGCGTCCCCTGCATGACGGCGGTCAGCTGACCGTCGACGATCGACGAGTGCGGGTTGCCGACGATGTCGCTGGAGACGATCGGGTCCTCCGTGTACTGGAGGATGCCCTCGAGGTCGCCGGCGGCGGCTGCGGAGAACGCGGCGTTGACCTCCTCGACGGTGGTCTCCTTGCTGGCGACGAACGTGAGGTCGACGACGGACCCCGTCGGGACGGGCGCGCGGACCGCGAAGCCGTGCAGCCGGCCGTTGAGCTCCGGCAGGACGAGCCCGACGGCCTTCGCCGCACCGGTCGAGGTCGGCACGAGGTTCATTGCCGCGGCGCGCGCGCGGCGCAGGTCCTTGTGCGGGCCGTCCTGGAGGTTCTGGTCGGCGGTGTAGGCGTGAATCGTCGTCATCAGGCCGTGCTCGATGCCGACCGCCTCGTGGACGACCTTCGCGAACGGCGCGAGGCAGTTCGTCGTGCACGAAGCGTTGGAGATGACGTCGTGCTTGTCGGCGTCGTACTGGTCGAAGTTCACGCCGAGGACGACGGTGAGGTCCTCCTCGCTTCCGGGCGCGGAGATGACGACCTTCTTCGCGCCGGCGTCGAGGTGCTTGGCCGCGGCGTCGCGCTTGGTGAAGAACCCGGTCGACTCGAGGACGACGTCCACGCCGAGATCGCCCCAGCCGAGGTTCGCGGGGTCGCGCTCCTCCTTGACGATGATCTGCTTGCCGTCGACGACCAGGCCGTCGTCCGTCAGCTCGATGGTTCCGGGGTACGGTCCGAGGATCGAGTCGTAGCGCAGCAGGTGCGCGAGCGTCTCGTTGTCCGTGAGGTCGTTGACGGCGACCCAGTCGACGTCTGCTTGGGCCGCTTGGGCGGCGCGGAACACGTTGCGGCCGATGCGGCCGAAGCCGTTGATTCCAACACGTACGGGCATGCGGTTTTGGCTGTCCTTCCTGGGGTTCTCCGAAACACTGCTCTGCGACCCGGCGCGGCCCTCCCCACCTCGGTCCGGGTGCGCAACCCTATCGGGAAGGCGCGCGACGCCCGGTGCGGCCGGCACCGCGCGCAGCACGGCGGCGCCGACACCACTACGGTGACCGCATGTCGGACGGCATCCGCAACGTCGGCGCGACCGCCTCCTTCAACCGCGACGCCTCTGGCGACCCCGCGTTCGCGGCCGTCGACCTGCGCCTGTTCGCGCTGACCGGCGGCGGCGAGCAGGTCGACGACCCGCAGCCGGCGTCGCTCACCGTGCGCTGCGAGCGCACGAAGCTCGCGGCGCTCGAGCTCTCGGTCCAGATGTCGCTGCGCCTGCGTCAGGCGCCGAGCGGCGCGCGCCTGGAGGCCTGGCAGCGCATCTGCGACGAGCTCGGCGCGCGCGGCATCCACACCGACCCGGCGACGCTGCACGCGTCGAGCTTTCGCTTCGTCCCCGACGACGACGTGCGCGCCGCCCAGCAGGCCGTCTGGCCACGCGGGCACTAGCAGTTGCCTCAGGCCGGCGTGAGCAGGCTCGCGCCGATCGCGCCGCCGAGATCGCCCAGGGCGGCGACGACGACCGGCGGCGGCCGGTCGCTGAAGAACAGGTGGGGCTGCATCGCCTGCGCGATGCGGTCGGCGTACGGCTGGCCGAGCCGGACGCCGAGACCGCCGCCGAGGATGACGACCTCGACGTCGAGGACGTTGTCGACCGAGGCGACCCCCGCCCCCAGCATGGCCACCGCGCGGTCGATGAGCTTCGTCGCGAGCGGGTCGCCGCGCTCGAGCGCCGCGGCCCAGATGCCGCTCGTCAGCCGCTCGCGGCCGCGCTTGCGGGCGATCTTGAACAGCTCGGTCGGCTCGCCCTTGTCGTGGCGCTCGCGAGCGCGGGCCTCCAGCGCGTTGCGGCCCGCATAGGCCTCCATGCAGCCGCGGCGGCCGCAGGGACAGCGCGCGCCGCCGACCTCCACGACGACGTGGCCGATCTCGCCGGCCCCTCCGCGGCCGACCCATGGCCTGCCGTCGAGCACGATCCCGCCGCCGACCCCCGTTCCCCAGAAGACGCCGAGCATCGACCTGTGGCCGCTGCCAGCGCCGAGCGCGGCCTCGGCGTCCGTCGCCACCTGCACGTCGTTGCCCAGCGCGACCGGCGTGCCGAGCTTCTCGGCGAGCTTCGGACCGAGCTGGTACACACCCGCCCAGCCGGGCAGGTTCTTCGCGCTCGAGACGGTGCCCTGCGCGGCATCGACGGTGCCGGGCGAACCGATCCCGACGTGGCTGAGCTCGTGCGTCTCGAATCCGGCGTCGGCCGCCGCCTCGCGCATCGCGGCGGCGATCGCCGCTGCGACGTCGGCCGGTTCGCCCCTGGTCGGCGTCGGACGACGCGCCTTGCCGAGCACCGCGTGTGCGGCGTCGACGACGACAGCCTGGATCTTCGTGCCGCCGAGGTCGATCCCGCCGCGAGCGCCCATCACGCGGCGGCCCGCGGCTCGCGCTCGATCCAGCGGCAGACCATGTCCATCCGTTCGCCGATCTGCATCGTGTGAAACCTAATGCTCGCTCGGCACGGGCGGCATGCGGTCGATACGATCGCCGCAGTGCCAGAGTCCGGCGCGTCCCCATACGACGCGGTGCCGTATCCCGCGCGCGCCTTCATCCAGACGCATCCCGACCGGCTCGCGACGCTCGCGACGCTGTGCGGCCTCTCCCCCGCCCCGCCAGCAGCCTGCCGCGTGCTCGAGCTCGGCTGCGGCGCCGGCGGCAACCTGCTGCCGATGGCGGTCGCGCTGCCCGGCTCGACCTTCGTCGGCATCGACACGTCGCGGCGCGCGGTTGAGCGCGCGCAGGCGGTGACCGACAGCCTCGGGCTGACGAACATCCGCTTCGAGGAGATCTCGATCGACGACTTCCGAGCGCCCGCGGGGAGCTTCGACTACGTCATCGCGCACGGCGTCTTCTCCTGGGTCCCGGACTCCGTGCGAGAGGCGCTGCTCGAGCTGAGCGCCAGGATGCTGTCCGAGCACGGCGTCGCCTACGTGAGCTACAACGCGCTGCCCGGCGGGCACGGGCGCCAGGCGCTGCGCGAGATGCTCGCCTACCACGTCCGCGCGGTCGAGGGCCCGGAGGAGCGGATGGCCGCCGCGCGCGGGTTCCTGCGGCTGCTGGGCGCCGCCGCCGAGGCCGACCCGGAGCTCGCGAAGTCCTTCGGCCGCGAGGCGCGCGTGCTGGCCGACAACGTCGATGGGCTGTTCTTCCACGACACCCTCGCCGAGCACAACCGCCCGTTCTACTTCCACGAGTTCACCGCCATGGCCGCAGCCCACGACCTGCAGTACCTCTCCGAGGCCGAGTTCTCCGAGACGCAGCTCGGCGCACTGCCCGAGCAGCTGCGCGAGGCGCTGCTGACGATCTCCGATCCGCTGGCGCGCGAGCAATACCTCGACTTCCTCAAGGAGCGCATGTTCCGCCAGACGCTGCTGTGCCACGCCCGCGCGCAGGTCGACCGCGCGCCGCGGCCCGAGCGCCTCGCCGCGCTCGCCGCCTCCGCTCCGCTGCGCTGGACGCCCGGCGAGACGAGCGGTCAACTGCGGTTCGCCGGCCCCGGCGGCGCCCAGCTGACGACGGACCATCCCGTCGTGACCGCCGCGCTGCGGCAGCTCGGCGAGGCGTGGCCGGCCGCGGTGCCGGTCGCCGAGCTCGCTCCCGACGGGCAGCTGGGGACGGTGTGCGAGGCGCTGCTGCGCTGCTTCGCCGCGAACCTCGTGCGCCTGCACGTCCATCCGCCGGCGGTCAGTGTCGCTGCTCCCGAGCGCCCCCGGGTCAGCGCGCTCGCCCGGCTCGAGGCGGCGCAGGGCGAGCTGCTGACGACCGTGCGCCACACGGGCCTGCGGGTCGACGACGAGCTCGGGCGCCGGCTCGTGACGCTGCTCGACGGCACGCACGACCGCGCGGCGCTGCTCGACGAGCTCGCGCCGGCCGCCGCGCTGGGGCGCGACGAGCTCGCCGGCGCGCTCGAGCAGAGCCTCGCCCGCCTTGCGCGCGCTGGCATGCTGCTGCCCGACGGCGCCGCGTAGCGCGCGCAGACGCCGGGTAGCAGTCCACCGGCTCGCCCACCCGACAGAGGAGCTTTCGATGGCCAGTCCAGCCCTGACCACCGGCACACCCGGCGACGCGAGGCGCCTCGATCTGGGCACGCTGCTGGTCGGCGCGGCCGCCCTCCTGCTCTTCGTCAGCCTCTTTTTGGACTGGTACCAGCCGGGCATCGACGCCTGGAGCGTCTTCGAGGCCTGGGACCTCGTGCTCGCGCTGCTGGCCGTCGTCGCACTCGTCGCGGTCGCCAGCCGTCTGGGCTTCGGTCCGCCGCGGCCGCCGAGCTGGCTGCTCGGGCCCGCGCTCGCCGCGCTCGTCATCGTCGTCTACGCGATTCTCGACCCGCCGCCCGCGACCAACGGCCTGCCCGACGGCGACCCCGCCACGGGCCTGTGGCTGGCTCTCGTCGCCGCCGTGCTCCTGACGGCCGGCGCGGTGCTGTCGGTGGCGCGCATCTCCGTCGCGATCACGACCGCCGGGCCCGCGTCGACGCCGACGCCCGGCGGGGCGGCGGATCCCCCGGCGGGCGTCCCGACGCGCCGCCCGAGCCGCTTCATGCCCGGCGCGGCAAGCCCCCCGGGCGACGATCCGCCCGATCCCGGCGCCACCCCACCGCCGACGGAGCCGACACGCCGGCTGTGAGGCGCCGCCGGCCTCAGCGCGCGCCGGCGACCAGCTCCAGCCGCAGGCCGTCGGGATCGAGCAGGTAGGCCGCGTAGTACGTCGGCCCGTACTGCGGCCGCATGCCGGGCTCGCCGGCGCCGCGGCCGCCGCTGCGCAGCCCGGCCTCGTAGCCCGCGTCGACCGCCGCGCGGCCGGCCGCCGCCAGCGCGACGTGGCCGTAGCCCGGCGCGGGCGGACGCCCGCGCTCGACGATCCAGAACTGCTCGTGGTCGTGCCCGTAGGCGATCGCCCGCTCCGCCTCGAAGGTGCGCCTTGCGCCGAGCGCGTGGAAGATCGCGTCGTAGAAGCGCGCCGAGCGGGCGAGGTCGGAGACCTCGAAGCCGATGTGGACGATCATCGCGCGCGCATCATCGCGCGGAGAGCCCGACATCGCGGTGCGAGACGTCGACCTCCACGTCGTTGCGCGCCCGCAGGCGCTCGCCGAGCGCCTCGGCGATCGCGACGGAGCGGTGACGCCCGCCGGTGCAGCCGACGGCGATCGAGAGGTGCGCCTTGCCCTCGGCGATGTACTCGGGGATGAGGAAGTCCAGCAGCGGCCCGAGGCGCTCGTAGAACGCCGCCAGCTTGCCTTCGCGCGACATGTACTCGACGACCTGCGGATCGAAGCCGGTCAAGCTGCGCAGATCCGCCTCCCAGTGCGGGTTGGGCAGGAAGCGCATGTCGAGCACGATGTCCGAGTCGCGCGGCAGCCCGTGCTTGTGCCCGAACGACGTCACGGTGACGGCGAGCTTCGCGCGGGCCTGGCGCGGCAGGAACTCCTCCGCGATCCGGCGGCGCAGCGTCGCCGCGGCGATGCCGCTCGTGTCCAGCACGAAGTCCGCGCGCGCACGGACGTCCTCGAGCGCGTCGCGCTCGGCGGCGATCCCCTGCGCGACCGAGCCGGTCGGGCTCAGCGGATGGCGCCGGCGCGTCTCCTTGTAGCGCCCCAGCAGCGTGTCCTCGTCGGCGTCGAGGAACAGCACGCGGTGGGCGATGCCGCGCCGGCCGAGGTCGTCGAGCACGCTGCCGAGCGTCTCGAACAGGCCCCGCGCACGGACGTCGGAGACGACGGCGGCGCGCCGCACCTTGGAGCCGCCGTGCATGAACAGGTCGACGAGTCCGCGGATCATCCCCGGCGGCAGGTTGTCCACGCAGAAGTAGCCGTCGTCCTCGAAGACGTTCATGGCCGTCGACTTGCCCGCACCGGAGAAGCCCGTGATGACCACGAAGTCCTCGAGGGTCATGCTGGCTGGCGCCTCCTCCGCGACGGTCACGTCGTGGACTATGCCGGGCGGCTCGGTCATCCGCTCGTGCGGTTGAGGTACGAGTACAGGTCGCGCGCGGTCTTCGACGGCAGGCCCGGTACCGCCTCGAGCTCGTCGCGCGACGCGCCGAGCATCGCCTCCGGGGAGCCGAAGTGCTTCAGCAGCGCGCGCTTGCGCTTCGGCCCGACGCCCGGCAGCCCGTCGAGCACGGACTCCGTCATCTGCCGATCGCGGCGCTGGCGGTGGTGCGCGATCGCGAAGCGATGCGCCTCGTCGCGCAGCCGCTGCAGGAGCTGCAGCGCGGGCGTGTCGTGCGCCAGGCGCAGCGGCTCGCGACGGCCCGGCACGTAGATCTCCTCGAGCTGCTTGGCCAGCGACACGACTGCGACGCCACGGTCGCGGAAGCCCTGCAACGCGCGCATCCCCGCCGACAGCTGACCGGCGCCCCCGTCGACGACGATGAGCGACGGCAACGTCGCGAAGGACTCGTTGCGCTCGGGGTCGTTGGGGCTGAGGTCCTGCTCGGACTCCCAGCGCGCCAGACGCCGGCCGAGCACCTCCTGCATCGCCGCGAGGTCGTCGGGCACGCCCTCGGTCGTCGAGCGCACGTTGAACCGGCGGTAGTCGCTCTTCTTCGGCGCGCCGCCCTCGAAGACGACCATCGACGCCGTCGTGTTCGTGCCCATGAGATTGGAGATGTCGAAGCACTCGATCCGCAGCGGCAGCGCGTCGAGGCCGAGCGCCTCCTGCAGCCCGTCGAGCGCCTCGACGCGCTGCTGGCGACGGCGCTCGTCCTTCAGGCGCTCCTGGTCGAGCGCGAGCGCGGCGTTGCGCTCGGCGAGCTCGAGGATCCGCCGCTTGTCGCCGCGCTCGGGCACGCGCACCTCGACGCGCGTGCCGCGCAGCTCGCTCAAGACCTCGCCGAGCACGTCGACGTCCGGCATGTCGCGCTGCACGACGACCTGCGGCGGGACGGCCATCGCGTCGCCGTAGTACTGCAGCAGGAACTCCTCGGCGACCTCGCCCACACTCAGCCCGGCCTCGTTGGACAGGTAGAAGGACTGGCGGTCCGACAGCACGCCGTCGCGGATCTGGAAGACCTGCGCGTTGGCATCCGTGCCGTCGACCGCTACGCCGATCGCATCCAGCGTCCCGACCGACTCGTTGGCGACGCGCTGGCGCTCGAGCAGCGAGCGCACCGCCTTGAGGCGGTTGCGCTCCAGCGCCGCCTGCTCGAACTCCTGCGCCGCGGCGGCGTCCTTCATGCGCTGCTCGAGGTCGCGCTCGATCTGGCGGTAGCGGCCCGACAGGAAGTCCACGACGCCGCCGATCGAAGCGCGGTACTCCTCCCTGGACTGGTGGCCGACGCACGGCGCGCCGCAGCGCTTGATGTAGAAGTCCAGGCACGGCGAGCCGCTGCGCCGTCCCGGGTCGGCGCCGCTGCAGGAGCGGAAGGCGAAGACCTTCTGCAGCAGGTCCAGCGTGCCGCGCACCTTCTTGGCATTGGAGTACGGCCCGAAGTACAGGCGGTCACGGCGGTGGCGCTCGCGCGTGAAGTACACGCGCGGGTAGTCCTCCTCCATCGAGATCGCCAGAAACGGATAGGACTTGTCGTCGCGCAGCCGGATGTTGAAGCGCGGCCTGTACTGCTTGATGAACTGGTTCTCGGCCAGCAGCGCCTCGGCCTCCGACGCGACGAGCAGGAAGTCGATCTGGTGCGCCATGTCGACCATCTCGACGGCGCCGCGCGTGACCCGGCTGGAGAAGTGACCGGCCACGCGCTTGCGGATCGACTTCGCCTTGCCGACGTAGATGACCTTGCCGCTCGCGTCGCGAAAGAGGTAGACGCCCGGCCCGTCGGGCAGGCTGCGACGCTGCTCGCGCAGCCTCGTCGAGGCGGTCGATCGGGTGGTCGCAGGCACCCTCCGAGGATAGATCGCAGCAGGCGCTCGGCCGGGGCGCGGCGCCCCAGAAGCGGGCGCGGCGGCGCAAGGGCGGGGAGTGCAGCGACGCGGGCGCGGGTAGGCCACGCGCATGGACAAGCTGCTCGCGATCTACCTCAACGACCAGCTCGCCGCCGGCGTCCTGTGGCGCGAGATCGCCCGCCGCTCGCAGCGCAGCAACCGCGGCACCGACGCGGGCGAGGCGCTCGCCGACGTGGCAGCCGCCATCGCCGATGACGTCGCGACCTTCGAGCGCATCATGCAGCGGCTCGGCGTCCGCCGCAGCCGCGTCAAGCCCGCGCTGGCGCTCGCCGCAGAGCGGGCGGGGCGGCTCAAGCCCAACGGCCGCCTCGCCTCCTACTCGCCGCTCAGCCGCTTCGAGGAGCTCGAGTTCCTCGTCATGGGCGTCGAGGGCAAGAAGGTCCTGTGGCAGACGCTGCGTGACTGCGCGGGGCTCGCGGACCGCCTCCCCGACGTGGACTTCGACGGCCTGATCGAGCGCGCACAGCGCCAGCGCGACGAGCTCGAGCCCCACCGGCGCGCTGCCGGGGCGCAGGCGTTCGGCCGCCCCGCGATCGCCGTGCCCGGAGCGCACCGGCCACGCCGGCTCGCGCCGCCGCCCCCGGCGTGAGCCGGCGCTCTGGCCCGCCGTCCATCGGATAGGCTTTCGCCGGCCGTGCCGGTGCGCGCTGATCGTCAGCCGACGCCGGCTGTGTCACTGCTGATTTCCGGCGTACCGTGGAGCTTCCGGGCGGGCTCGACGTGGCACCGGGTCTGTCCACCGAACTTCGTGGGAGCACCCGATGCAGGCGAGCGAGCCCGGCGGCAACGAGCACGGCATCCTGAGCGCCATCTCCAACGAGATGGTGCGCATCTACAAGGAGCAGTTCGGCCGCGGCCCGACGAAGACGCGTACGCAGTGGGCCGGGACCGACGTGCTCCTCGTGACGCTCGAGCAGACGTTCACGCCCGCCGAGCGCCGGCTCTGCGAGCTCGGCGAGCACGCGCGGCTGCGCGAGCTGCGCCTGCTCTTCCAGTACGCCGACGCGAGCATCTTCTGCCGGCCGGTCGAGCGGCTGACCGGCCGCACCGTGCGCGCGTTCATCAGCGGGATCGACACCGCGGCGGACATGGCCACGGAGATGTTCGTGCTGTATCCCGCCGGCGCGCCGGGGCCGTCGCGCAGCGAGGCGCGGCACTGAGCCGCGTCTGAGCGCGCGGGCGAGCGGCCGCGTTGCGGTACCTCGCGACGCACCGCGAGGCGCTGCCGATCATGACCTCGCTCGCGCGCGACCGCCGGCGCACTCTCATGCCCGACGCGTACACCGCGCGCCGCGGGCAGCGCCTGACCCTACGCCGGGCGGGCGCCGCAGTCGCGCTCCGACCACGCGCGCAGCACCGCCGCCGCGCGCGGGAGGTCGTAGAGGGTCGCGAGCTCCTCGAGCAGCCGGGCGGCCGGCAGCGCCGCCGGACCGCCGAGCGCCTGGAGCGCGGCAAGCGCCAGCTGCGCCTCGCGCGCGGTCATGCCGCGCACGTGCCGGCACAGCAGCGCGTGCCAGCGGACGATCGCGCGCTCGAAGACCTCCGGCTCGCTGTCGCACAGCACGAGGCAGACCGCGAGCGCGTCCTCCAGCGTCATCCGCGGGAGCTCCGCGGCGGCGGCACGGACGAGCGCGCCGTTGCCGCTCGCCAGGCAGCGCCTGAAGCGCGCGTAGGGTGAGCCCTGAGAGGTCATGCGAACACATGTTCGCACCCCGGCGCCGGTCTGGGCTCGCCGGTGGAGCGCGGCGTAGGGTCGCGTCGTCCGCAGGCGACCATTCGGCGGGCGCGGCGCCGGCCCGCGATCGCCGGGTCGCTTTGCCGGATGGCTATAGTTGCTCTAGCAACCATTCCACACGTCTTCGACGAAAGAGGACACGCGATGAACCTCGACGGCATCCACCACATCACCGCGATCACGGGCGACGCTCCGCGCAACGTCGACTTCTACACGCGCGTGCTCGGCCTGAGGATGACGGCCAAGACCGTCAACCAGGACGACCCGAGCGTCTACCACCTCTTCTACGGCGACGAGAACGCGCAGCCCGGCGCCGACCTCACGTTCTTCGAGTACCCCGGCGCGGTGCCGGGGCGGCCGGGTGCGGGGATGGTGCACCGCGTCGTCTGGCGCGTCGCCACGCCCGAGGCGATCGACTTCTGGGTCGCGCGCCTCGGCGACGACGGCGTCGCGGTCGAGCGCGACGGCGACAGCCTGCTGTTCGCCGATCCGGAGGGACTCGCCCACGAGCTGATCGTCGACGCGAGCGGCGACGAGCCGCTGATCGCCGAGCATCCCGAGATCCCGGCGGCGCTCGCGCTGCGGGGGTTCGAGGGCGTGCGCGCCTACAGCGCGCATCCGGAGTACAGCGCGATCGTGCTCGAGCGGCTGATGGGTGCGACCCGCCGCGCAGAGGGCGATACGTTCGAGCTGCGCGGCGAGCTCCGCGGCGGCTGGATCGCTTGGGATCCCGCGCCCACCGAGGCCGGGCGCCAGAGCGCAGGGACCGTCCACCACATCGCCTGGGGCACGACCGATGCCGAGATGGAGAGCTGGATCGACCGCGTGACGAAGGCCGGCATCCCGAACTCGGGCTACGTCGACCGCCACTACTTCCACTCCCTGTACTTCCGCGAGCCCGGCGGCGTCCTGTACGAGCTGGCCACGCGCGAGCCGGGCTTCACCGTCGACGGTCCCGTCGAGGAGCTCGGCACCAGGCTCATCCTGCCGCCGTTCCTCGAGCCGCGCCGCGAGGAGATCGCCGCGCGGCTGACACCGCTGCCCGATCCCCGCGCGGGCTGGAAGCGAGCCGGCGCCGCGCAGGGGTAGCTGCGCGCGGCGACCGTCCCGCGCCGCCGTCACCGCACCAACCGCACCTCCAGCCCGCCACCGGCCACGGCCTCGCCGGCGCCGCCGAGCAGCCCAAGCACGCGTGCGACGTACCCGCGCGTCTCGCGAAACGGCGGAACGCAGCCGCAGGCGGCGACCGGTGCGGGGCCCGCGTTGTAGGCGGCAAGCGCGAGCGGGACCGAGCCGAAGCTGCGCAGCAGGTCGCGCATGAGGTGCGCCTGGGCGTCGATCGAGGCGGCCGCGTCCAGCGGGTCGCGCAGGCCCAGCGCGGCCGCGGTGGCGGGCATCAACTGGGCGATCCCGCGCGCGCCCGCGGGCGAGTGCGCGAACGGGTTGAAGTTCGACTCCGCCATGATCTGCGCCGCGAGCAGCGCAGCCGAGATGTTCCAGCGCTGCGCTGCACGCGCCAGCGGGGCCGCGAACTGCGCCGGCACGAACGTCGGGATCGCGCGTGCCGCCGCACCGTCGCCCCCGCTCGGGCGCGCCCCGAAGCCGACGGAGGTCGTGCCGGCGTTCAGCGTGAAGCCGTAGTGCCACGGCTCCCAGGCGTAGCGCTGGACGAAGCGAAACCGCCGCGCGTTGGCCGCGAGCCAGCCGTACGCCGTCGGGGGGCCGAGGTCGAGCTCGGTGCCGAGCCGGTGCAGCGACCTGCCCGGGGGCGCGACCCACTTCGGGTCTGGATGGCGAGCGAAGAGCGCCGCCTGCTCGGCGTTGCCGCGAAAGCCGCTGACGACGACGAGCGACAGGCCGTCGTGCCGGGCGGCGGCCTGCATCCGATCGAAGGCGACCGCCACGTCGGGCCGCATCGGCTTGCCCTGGCGGTGCGCGAGCGGCCCGCGGTACTCGCCGGCGCCCGCCGCCGCGAACGCCAGCTCGGCGGGCGGCGCGAGCTCCGCCTCTGCGCGCGCAGCGACCGACGTGCGGCCGCCGGCGAGGCGCTCGTCTTCGTGCAGCACCGCAACCCGCACGCGCACCGGCGCGAACGTGTGCTCGTCGGGAAAGCTCACGCGCGCGCGGCGCGCGCCGTTGCGGCGGGCGGTCGCCAGCGCCGTGCGGCGGCCGTGCGCCAGGTACTCGGCCCGCTCGACGTGCGCACCGTTGGCCCGGCCGCCGAGCAGCGGCGGCTCGAACAGCCCGCCGTAGCGGTCGTGCATCGCACGCGCGCCCGCGAGCGCGGCGAGATCGGCGGCGCGCTGCTCGTCGCTGCGGGCGCCGACGAGGCGCGCGAACGCCCCGAGAACGACTGCGCCGAACAGCAGCGCCATCATGAGGCCCAGCAGGAGGACCGTCGCCTGACCGGCCTGCGCGTCGACCCGCTCACGGCGCGTCACGACAGAACGGCGATCGGTGCGGCCAGGGCGCGGCGGGTCGACGGCAGGAGCGCGACGCCGGCGGCGGCCAGCGCGCGGGCGGGATCGGCCGGCGGCACCTCGCACGCCACGCTGCGCTCCAAACCCTCGGTCGCCAGCCGGGCCAGCGCGGGGTCCGCACCCGGAGCCACGGCAACGACGACGACGTCCTGCTGCGCCAGCAGCGCGTCGAAGGCTGCCGTGCGCGGACCTCCGAGGGCGACCACCGCCGGCGCGCGCCCCGCAGCCGCGGTCGCCCGCAACGCCTCTGCGGCCGCCGGCTCGCACGGCGTCGCGAGCCGCACGACGACGAGCCGGCCGGACGCGCGCGCGTCGTGCCCGCGAGCGGCGAGCGCCCTCGCCAGCCGGGCGGCGGCGGGCGCCGCCGGGGCGCGCCACAGCCGGTCGCCGGCGACCGGCGCCCAGACGCACACGAGGGCGGCGGTCGCGCGCTCGCGGCGCGCCAGCGCGAGCGCGAGCGCGGCGCCGAGCGCCGGCGCGTCGGCGGCGGGCGCGAGCACGGCAAGGGATGCGGGCGCGCGCGGCGGGGCCACCGCGCACGCCCGCGTCGGCGGAACGCCGGCGGGAGAGGCGTCCGCACGTCGATCGCGCCCGGCGGCCCGCCTGGGTCCGGCCGGGCGCGCTGCCTGGGGATCGGCAGGCAGCACGAAGTGCTCGACGATCCGGCGCGCGAGGCTCATCGCGCGCGTGGGCCGGCATGCGCTTCGCCCGTCGACTCGAGCACCCTGCCCAGCGCCGGCAGGAACGCGCGCGGCCGCAGGTGCACGCGCACGCGCCGGCCGTCGATCCGCACGTCGACGCGCCCGCGCGACCAGCCGGGCAGCGCGTCGCGTGCCGCCACCGCGGGATCCGCACCTTGCAGCAGCGCGATCGCGCCGGCGCCCGCGGCATGGCCGGCGAGCTCGCGCGCCGCGCCGGCGGCGAGCAGCTGCGCCGCCGCGAGCACGCTGGTGAGCAGCAGCGGTGCGAGCGCCACGAGCTCGACGGAGGCTTGACCGCGCTCGGCGCGAGTGCTCATCCCGCCTGCTCCTGCAGGCGCGCCCGCGCCGACACCGTCGCCAGGCGACCGCGCCCGACGATCGCCGGGACGCCGATCGCGACCCGAACGCCGCCGCCCGACGGCATGCGACGGACGACGAGGCCGCGCTCCAGGCGGGGCGGCAGCACGCGGCGAGCGGCGGCGCCAGGGTCAGCGCCGACGGCGCCGGCGCGCGCAGCGGCGCGGGCGGCCGAGCCCGAGAGCCACACCGTCTGGCCGGCGATGACAACCTGCCACAGGATGCCCGCGAGGACCGCCATGAGCGGCAGCAGAGCTACGAGCTCGACCGTTGCCTGGCCGTGCTCGGCACGCGAGAGGCGGACGAAGGACATGCCGCGACTCTCGCGCGGACCGTGTCACGGCGCTACGCGCGCGCGTGACAAATGGCGCGCGACACCGTCACGGCACGCGCGCCGACGGGCGGCCGCTCAGCTGTACGACCGGTGGTGCTGCCAGACGAGGTACAGCGTGTACGAGGCCGCGCCGACGAGCCCGAACCAGAGCACCGCGCCGGCACCCGTGTCGAACAGCCGGCTCGTCGCGGCGACCGTGACGACCGCGACGCCGATCGCCGCGTACAGCGCGAAGCGCCAGCGGTCGCCGAGCACGAAGATGTCGCCGCGGAAGCGCCGATACAGCAGCCCGCAGCCGATCGCGATCAGGATCATGAAGACCGCGTTGAGCAGCTTCAGCGCGAAGTGCGCGCCGTCGCCGCCGCCCGGCAGCAGCCAGACCGCGAGCCCCAGCACGACGACGATCGCGACGTTGCGAGCGGTCTCGATCGACATGCCCCAGAGGCTAGTACGTCAGGCGCACGCGCGGACCGGCTTGCGCGCCGGTGCGGCACGCCGTGCCGGAGCGGGCCCCGGGTCGCTCGAGCGTGCTCCCGAGGCCTCGCGCGAGGCGACCTCCACCACCGGCTCGGCCGCGAAGCGATAGCCGACGCCGAAGTGCGTGTGGATGTAGGTCCACTTCGGCGAGGCCCGCTGCAGCTTCGTGCGCAGCTTGCGCACGAAGACGTCCACCGACCGGTCGCCGTGGGCCATCGCGTAACCCCAGACGCGCTGGTAGATCTCCTCACGCTCGAGGACGCGCCCGCCGGCCGCCGCCAGCATCTGGATGAGCTCGAACTCGCGCCGCGTCAGGTCGATCGAGCGGCCGTCCGCGAACGCCTGGAACTGGTCGGCGCGGATCTCGATCTCGCCCGCGACCACCGTGTCGGCCGCCGCCGCGACGGACGCCGCGAGGCGCCGCCGCCGCCCGACGGCCTCCACGCGCGCGATCAGCTCCTCGGGATGGCACGGCTTCGTGACCCAGTCGTCGGCGCCCAGGCGCAGGCCGCGCACGCGCTGGGCAACGGTCGACTGCCCCGTGCAGACGACGAGCGGCAGCGCGGGCAGCTCGCGGCACACCTTCTCGAGGTATGACCAGGCATCCGGACCGATCAGCGCGAGGTCGACGACGAACGCGCCCAGCCGCATCGCGACGAGGCGCTCGACCGGGACGGCGCCCGTGAGCACGACGTGCTCCCAGCCGAGCCGGTCGAGGCGCTTGGTGAGCACCTGGACGAACCCGGTGTCGCCGTCGCTGACCGCGATGCGCGCCCGCTGCGCGGCGCCGTTGCTCACATCCGTCATGTCCAGCCAAGTGTAGGCGGCCGAGCCGACGCGCAGCCAGCGCCGAGCGCCGCGGTCACAGGATCTTCACAGGCTGCGCCGCAAGCAGCGCGAAACCGTCAGCTCGCACCGACCTGCGTGGCGCCCGAGAACTCGCAGCACAGGCCCGTCGCGACGAACGCCGTCTGCTCCCCGATGCCGACGGCGCCCTCGGCGATGCGCCCGGACGGCCGCGCGACGAGGTCCTCGGCGATCGGCACGTCGGCGCTCGGCGAAGCTGCGCTTGCACCGGACGAGCTCGGCGCGCGCGAAGCCGCCCGTCTGCAGGATGTCGCGGTCGACGGGCGGCTCGTGCCCGCTCAGCGGGATGAGCACCTGCACCGGATCGACGTGGGACGCGCCGATCAAGGCGCTCCGCCCGCATGCCGGGCCGCCGACCCTCAGCCTCTGGTCGAGGATGAAGGGGAGATGCGCGATCGTGCAATCGCCACAGTGGATCGCGCAGCGTTGCTGCACGTGCGCGCCCTTTGCCGCTCGGCACGTTTGGCGCGACGTTAGGGTGGTCCCGCTCCCGAACTGGGCCATATGGTCGCCGAACGCTCATCCAGTTCGGTCCACCTCCGGTCAAGGTCGGCGCGCCGCCCGCCGATAGTGCGACCAATCGCCCCGAGGCTGGGCGGCAAAGCGAACTCATGGCGAGGATCAACTGCACATGAAGGCCAAGCCCGAGGGCTCCGCGCACCGCACGACCCGCGCCCGGATCGTGGCGGCGTTGTGCACCGCCGGTGCGGTCGCGGTCGCACTCGGCGGAAGCCTGCTCGGCGCGGGGGCGCAGGACGCGGCCCCGGTGCCGGGCGAGCCGGTCGGCGCGCCGCCGACCAGAATCGACGCGCAGAACGGCGGTGTCGAGGCT
>DATMJM010000436.1:0-4463 GCA_035553935.1 Solirubrobacteraceae bacterium | reverse complement strand
ACGCCGCTTGCCGAGCAGACGATGTCGCTCCTGCCGCCGGTGACGCTCTTCGACGCGCACACCCACATCGGCGTCAACGACCCCGATGGCTTCAAGTGCACCGCGAACGAGTTGCTTGCGACGCTCGAGCCATGCGGATCGTCGCGCGCGAGGAGACGATCGACTTCGGCCCGGCGGTCGGCGACGGACGCATCCGGCGCGACCCGCTGCTCGCGCGCGTCGAGTACTTCACCGAGGCCGCGTTCGGCGTCGCGATCGGCGGTGGCGAGGACGCCGAGATGATCGACCTCGCCCGCTTGGCGACGCTCGTCGGCGACGACGCGCCGCAGGCGCCGCTGTGCGAGGCGATCCGCGAGCTGCTGGCGCTCGCGCTGACGATGCCGCTCGGCGATTCGCTGACCGACCGCTTCGCGCACATCCACCTGCTCGTCACGGCGGCGGCGATCGCCGCGACGCCCGACGTCCCGGTGGCGTAGCGCGGCTCTCGAGCGGCCCGGGACGACCGATTTTGCGATCACGGTGCAGCGATGGGCCAACCCTCGATAACCTCATGGCGGTGACTGGCGATACGTCAGCCGACATGACGGCCGATTCGGACGGCCAGACGGCACTACAGCCCAACGGGGAGAGCACGGCCACGCAAGCGGCGGATGCGGCGCGCGACGATATGGCACCCGCTGCGGAAGCCGATGCTTCGGGGGACCCGGGGCTGAACGGAGACCAGGCAGACACGCCGCCGGTCGAGGAGGCCGTCGCCGAGGCACCGGCTCCGGCCGCACCGGCCGCACCGGTCGCCGAGCAGCCTGCCGCTGCCGAGCAGCCTGCCGCTGCCGACGAACCCGCGACCGGCGCTGACTCGCCGCCGATCGCGGTCACGCCGGATGCCGAGCGACCTGCGGTCGGGCCGCGGATCCTGGGCGTCGCCGCCGAGCCCAAGCCGCTTCCTACCGTCAAGGCCGCGCTGCCCAAGCCCAAGCGGCGCCGCCGCCCGTCGGCCGCCGAGCGCCATCGGCGCGCCTTCTTCTCGGCGCTGACCGATCTTCGCCGCAGCGGGACGATGCCGACCGCGGCGCCCGCGCAGCCAGCGGTCCCGGCCCCGGCCGCCGACGCCGCGCCGGCGGAGGCCGACGCCGAGGCCGCCGTCGAGCAGGTGCCCGCCGAGGCTCCCGTCGAGCCTGCACCCGCCACCGAGCAGCCCGCCGAGCAGGCCGCCGCCGGCGAGCAGCCCGCCGCCGATACGACGGCGACTCCCGCCTCGGCGACCTCGCCGGCGCGCGTCACGGCCGCCATCGAGCGCGTCGGCGGCGCCGACGTCATCAAGGAGGCGCTCAAGCCCAAGCAGGACGAGAAGGGCCAGCCGCTGAAGTGGGCGGCTGTCTGCGCGCAATCCGCCGAGGGCATGAAGCCCGGCGATCCCGTCTTCAACGCCTGGGTCCGCCTCGCCGCGACCCCCGTGCGCGAGGTCAAGGCCCTGCTGCCGCGCCCGCCGGAAGCCGAGCGCTCCGAGCGCGGGCCCGGCGGTGGACGGCGGCCCGGCGCGGGCGGCCGTTCCGGCGGTGGCCGCCCTCGTCGCGACGACCGTCCCAACCGGTCGGAGTACGCGTCGCACGCGCAGGATGGCACGCTGCGCAAGAGCATCCGCATCGTCACCGGTCACGACGAGGACCAGGAGCGGCGCGAGCGCGAGCGCAACCGCAAGGAGCAGCGCGAGGCCAAGCGCCGCGCCGAGCGCGAGCGCCTCGCCCGGCTCGGGTACTGACGCACGCGGCTGACCGCGCCGCCGCGATGCCGGGGAAGCAGCGCAACCTCGAGATCAAGGCCGTCGATCCCGATCCGCAGGCCACGCTGGACGCGGCGCTGCAGCTCGGCGCCGACGACCGTGGCGTGATCCACCAGCGCGACACGTACTTCCACGCGGTGACCGGGCGGCTGAAGCTGCGCGAGGCGCCGCCCCAGCCCGCCGAGCTGATCGCCTACGCCCGCGCCGAGCTGGCCGGCCCGAAGGTGAGCCTCTACCGCGTCGTCGCCGTCGCCGATCACCTGGCGCTGATCGACGCGCTCACCGATGCGCTCGGCGTCCGCTGCGTGGTCGAGAAGGCACGCCGCCTGCTGCTGTGGCGCAACGTGCGGATCCACCTCGACCGCGTCACGGGGCTGGGCCACTTCGTGGAGCTCGAGGCGGTGGCGGCCTCCCCGGGCGGGCTGGAGGCCGAGCGCGACCGCGTCGAGCAGCTCTGCGCCGCCCTCGGGATCGCCCGCGACCGGCTCGTCGCGCGCGGCTACGCCGACCTCGTCGCATGAACGACCTGCGCGGCAGGACGATCCTCATGTCCGGCGGCAGCCGCGGCATCGGGCTCGCGATCGCGCTGCGCGCCGCCCGCGACGGCGCGAACGTCGCGCTGCTGGCGAAGACCGACGCGCCGCATCCGCGCCTGGAGGGGACGATCCACAGCGCGGCGGAGCAGATCGAGGCGGCCGGCGGCGAGGCGCTCGCGATCGTCGGCGACGTGCGCGACGACGCCGCGGTCGCCGACGCCGTCGAGCGCACCCTCGAGCGCTTCGGCGGCATCGACGTCGTCGTCAACAACGCGAGCGCGATCGACGTCAGCCCGAGCACCTCGATCGCGATGAAGCGCTACGACCTGATGCAGGACGTCAACACGCGCGGCACCTTCCTACTGTCGCGCACGGCGGTCCCGTACCTGCGCGAGGCCGACAACCCGCACGTGCTGACGCTCAGCCCGCCGCTGAGCCTCGACCCGAAGTGGTTCGGGCCGCACCTCGCCTACACGCTGGCGAAGTTCGGCATGAGCATGTGCACGCTCGGCATGGCGGCGGAGCACGCCGGCGCCGGCATCGCCTTCAACTCGCTCTGGCCGCGGACGATCATCGCGACCGCCGCCGTGCAGAACCTGCTCGGAGGCCAGGCCGCGATGGCGCGCTCGCGCCGGCCGGAGATCGTCGCCGACGCGGCGCACCACATCCTCACCCGGCCGGCGGCGGCGGCGACCGGCAACTTCTTCATCGACGACGAGGTTCTCGCCGAGGCCGGCGTCACCGACCTCGGCGCGTACGCCTACGACGCCGACGCCGAGCTGCAGGTCGACCTGTTCCTCGACGGCTGACGCGCGTCAGCCGGCGGGCCGCGTCTCGCGCAGCCAGGCCGCCTGCTGGGCGGTGATCGGCTTCGGCGCACGCGCACCGGTCTCTCGATCGCGGGTGGGGCGGCCCTCGGCCGACCGCACGACGAACGACGCCGCCGGGCGGCGCTCGGGTGGGATCCGCCCCTCGCGGGCGGCGATCCTGGAGAGCTCGGAGAAGGTCATCGTCGGAGATCCTCGTCTGCCCCGCGAGCGGGGCGGCGCGTCAGCGGTGCTGCTCGCCAACAGGCTACCGCGAGGCCGAGACATGAAAGCCCGCTCGCCGCGAACGCGCAGTACCAGACACCGTCGCGGACGCCTGGATCGGCGCCGAAGGCGACGCTCGCGCCGGCCGCCAGCGCGGCGACCGCGACGATCGAGAGCAGCCATCGCGGCGCGGCGAAGATCCCGCGCACGAGCCGGTGCTCGTGGCCGCGCGCCACGGCGGCCGCGAACAGCGCCGAGCCGGCGAGCAGCACTGCCACGGACGAGCCGGCCGTGGGCGAGTCCAGGCGGGCGACGGACGCGCCCAGCACGAGCAGCAGCGACGTCACGGCGCTGATGACGAGCGCCAGGGTCGGGACCCCCGAGCGCTCGGCGGAGATCGCCGTCGTCAGCACCGGGTCGGCGCGGAGGGGCACGCTCGGGGCGTGCAGCGATGCGCGATCGACGCCGCGCTCGATGTCGGTCGTCAGCAGCTCGCCGCTCCACGCGTCCAGCACGAACGCGTCCAGGCGCAGCTCCTCGGGCACCACGACCTCGGCGTGGTAGGAGGCGGCGTGCGCGGCCGTCGGGACGTCGATGTCGATCACCAGCGGCGACCAGCCCAGCCGGCGCGCGATCCGGCGCGCTCGACCGGCCCGTCCGCCGACGGACGCAAGGTGCTCGTCGTAGGCGTACTTCAGGATCCGCCGGCCGTGCGGCTGCGCGAGCAGCGCGACGAGCATGTAGCTCTCCGCGAACGTCGCCGCGAAGTACGCGCTCGTGTCGTCGGCGAGGATCGCTGCGAGCTGCGGCGCTCGCTCGGCGCGCGCGTGCAGGTCGGCCAGCGCGATCCGGGCCGCGTCGAGGTCGCTGCGCACGATGAGCTCGAGCAGTGCCACGACGCCGTGATCGAGCGGCTCCGGCGCCGTCGCGAGCCGCGCCGCGGCGGTGACGAGCGCCGCCGCGACCGGTCCGCCCGAGCTCGCGCCGAGGATCGGCCGCGGCTCGTCGTTCTCGCGCAGGTCGAAGTTGCGCAGCGGCCGCTTCTCGAGGATCGCGACAGGCACGCACCACGGCCCTTGCGGCCCCACGCGCAGCTCGGCGTGCAGCGGCTCCGGC
>DATMJM010000435.1:0-5463 GCA_035553935.1 Solirubrobacteraceae bacterium | reverse complement strand
GACCGGCGGCAAAGGCACCTACGGCCACTCGCACAGGACGCAGGAGGAGGTCTACTTCGTCATCTCGGGGACGCTGCAGTTCAAGCTCGGCGACGAGGTGGTCGACGTCGGCCCGCTGACGTGCGTGCGCGTCGCGCCCGCCACTGTGCGCTCCGTCTGGAACGAGGGGCCCGAGGACGTCGAGCTTGTCATCTGCTCGCTGCGACTGGCCGACCAGACGGGTGAGCACGAGATGCACGAGGGCTTCTGGCCCGAGTAGCCGGATGGGTGCACGGCAGTTCGTGTTCGGCTACGGGTCGCTGGCCGGCGGCGGCGCCGGGCGACCGTCGCGCCTGCACGGTAGTCGGCGGGTCTGGGGCGTCGCGATGGACAACCGGGTCGCGATCGCCGGCTACAAGGTCTACCTGCGCGCCGATGGCAGCCGGCCCGCCGTCTTCGTCGCGTTCCTCGACGTCGTCGACGAGCCGGGGGCCGCGACGGACGGCGTCCTGCTGGAGGTCGACGACGAGGCGCTGGCCGCGCTCGACGAGCGCGAGCGCAACTACGCGCGCGTCGACGTGACCGCCGCGGTGGACGGCGCCGCGGGCGGTACCGTCTGGGTCTACCGCGGGACCGGCGCCGGACGCGAGCGGCTGCGGCGCGGGATCGCGGAGGGCATCGCGGTCGTGGCACGTGCGTACCTGGAGACGGTCCGCGCCGGGTATGCGCGCGCGGGGATCGGCGACGGGGCCGAGCCCGGGGAGCTGCCGGTGATGGACCTGGAGCGGATCGACCTCCCGGCGTGATCGGCCTTCAGGGCGATCGCCTTGGGTGAACCGTCGCGCGCGAAGCACCTACTCCGCGTACAGCGCCTCGATCTCCTCGAAATACCGCTCGGCGATCGGTGCGCGCCTGAGCTTCATCGTCGGCGTCAGCTCGTCGCTGCCGGGCTGCCAACCGCCGCGCACGATGTGGAAGCGCTTGATCTGCTCGGCGCGCGCGAGCTTGGCATTCGCGGCATCGATCGCCTCCCCCACCGCCACCCGCACCGGCTCCTCCTCGGCGAGCTGCTCGAGCTCGCGCGCAACCAGGCCCTGCTGCTGCGCCCACATCCGCGCGAAGTCGGCGTCGAGGACGATCAGCGCGCTGTTGTACGGCCGGCCGTCGCCGATCACGGCGGCGTGACCGATCAGCGGCGACGCCGTCCTGAGCGTCGACTCGATGTTCGACGGCGACATCTTCCTGCCCGCCGCGTTGATGATGATCTCCTTCTTGCGGTCGACGATCGTCACGTAGCCGTCGTCGTCGATGTCGGCGATGTCTCCGGTGTGCAGCCAGCTGTCGGCGTCGATCGCCCGTGCGGTCGCCTCGGGCTGCCCGCGGTATCCGAGCATGACGACGTCGGACCGGACGAGCAGCTCGCAGTCGGGCGCGAGCCGGACCTCGACGCCGGGCGCGGGCGGCCCGACGGTCCCGATCTTGATCGCGCCGGGCGGATTGACCGTGCCGAAGCCGCAGGTCTCCGACATGCCCCACAGCTCGGCGAGCGGGATCCCGATCGCGTGGAAGAACTCGATCACCGCGCGCGGCGTCGGCGCGGCGCCGGTGTTCACGGCCACCGCGCGATCGAGCCCGAGCGCTGCGCGAAGCTCGCAGAAGAGCGTCTCGTCGGCCTTGGCGACCGCGAGCGACAGATCGCCCGGCACATCCTCCCCGCGCTGCTCGAGGCGGACCTTCCTGATGGCCGCGTCGAGGCAGGCGAGCGTCTGCGCGCGCTCCGTCTCCGGCCGCCGCTCGATCATCGCCTCGAGCCCCATCTTGAGCTTCTCCCAGATCCGCGGGACCGCGAAGAACCAGGTCGGCCGTACGTCCGCCAGGTAGGACGCGATCCGTCGCTGGTCCGGGCACGGCGTCACGCGGATGCCGAACACGACGGGCAGGTAGTGGTGCGCGGCACGCTCGGCGATGTGCGCGTGTGGCAGCCACGAGATGACGCGCGCGTCGTCGCCGAAGCCGATGAGCCGCTCGGTGCCGCGGGCGGTCGCGAGGACGTTGCGGTGCGAGATCTGCACGCCCTTCGGCGGCCCGGTCGTGCCGGAGGTATAGATGAGCGTCAGCACGTCGCCGGGGCTGACCGAGCGCCAGTGCGCCTCCGCATCGAAGGACGGGTTGGCGCCCTCGACGTCGGCGAGGTCCAGGCAGCCGCCGGGCGCCGTGCCGTCGATGACGATCACGTGCTCGAGGCACGGCAGCGACGGACGCGCCGCCAGGACGCTGCCGACGAACGCCTGCTCGGTGACGATGATGCGGGCGCCCGCATCGGCCATGACGTACTCGATCTCGTCGGCCGCGTAGGTGCCGTAGAGCGAGAACGGCGTCGCCCCGAGCGTCACGGCTGCAAGGTCGACGACGTGGAACTCGGGCCGGTTGGCGAGCATGATCGCCATCGCGTCGCCATGGCCCAGGCCGAGGTTGACCAGCCCGCCGGCGAACGCGTCGACGCGCTCCCGCAGCTCGCTCCAGGTCCACGTCGCCGCGCCGCCCAGCGTGCGGATCGCAGCCCGGTCGGGATGTGCGGCGACCGTCCGCCGGAACGCCTCGGCGATCGTCGGGGCATGGACCGCTCGGTCCGCCGCGGGCGTGACCGTGCTGCTCTCCATGTGCGGACCCTAACGCGGGGTGCGCCCTACCGCACGCCGAATCCCTCGCCGCTCGTCAATCGCCCGATGTCGTTGGAGAGCCCGACGTAGAACAGCAGCAGCACGAGCACGAAGCCGACGACCGACGCGCGCTCCATCACCCGCAGTGAGATCGCGCGGCCGCGCACCTTCTCGGCAAGCGCCCAGAAGATGTGGCCGCCGTCGAGCGGCAGGAATGGAAACAGGTTGATGATGCCCAGCGACAGCGAGATCAGCGCGAGGATGCTGACCGCGCGGACGGTGTCGAACTCCAGCGTCTGGCGCGTCGCCTCGTACGAGCCGACGACGCCCGACACCTGGTCGCGGGCCTCCTTGTCGTAGACGAGCTTCACGATGGCGCTCACGGTCGTGGTCGTGACGTTCCACATCCCGGTGACGCTGAGGCTCGCCGCCTCGCCGACCCCCACGTCGACTCCGCGGGTGCCGAAGCCGAAGCCGATCAGCAGGCGCCCGGCCTGCTCGTCGTACCGCGGCGTGACCTGGAGCGCGCGTCGCTCGCCGTCGCGCAGCACGACGAGCCGAACGGGCTTTGTCGCCGCGCAGCCCTGCGTGGGCTTGCCGGCGCACGAGTGCTCGGCGAGCTGGTCGCGCAGCGCCAGGACGCGCTCCTCGCCCTGCTCGGGCGTGAGCCCGGGCGCGTAGCCGGCCGCGCCGTCGATCGACACGAGCCGGTCGCCGGGCTGCAGCACGCCCTGCGCCGGGCTGTCGGGCTCGACGCGATCGACCACCGGCTGCACGAGCTGCATCGGCCGGGAGGCGAACAGCACCCAGAGGATGAGGAACGCGAGCACGATGTTGACGATCGGGCCCGCTGAGATGACGACGATCCGCTTCCAGACCGCCTGGCGGAAGTACGCGCGGTGGGCCACGTCGGGAGGGATGTCCTCATCCGGATTCATGCCGGTGATCTTCACGTAGCCGCCGAGCGGAACCGCCCCGACGGCGTACTCCGTCTCGGAGCTCTTCGGGCGCCACCTCGCGACGAGCGGCGGGAAGAACAGCGCGAAGCGCTCCACCCGCATCCCGACCGCCTTGGCGGCGACGAAGTGCCCGAACTCGTGCAGGATGATCAGCGCGGCGAAGCCCGCGAAGGCCAGGAAGTAGCTCACGATTTCAGTGTAGGAGTCGCTCTGACCACGCCTGGACGAGCTCGGCCGCTACGACGCGGGCGGCGCGGTCGGCCTCATAGAGCGACTCGAAGGCGCGCACCGGCGCGGCGGGCAGCCGCTCGAGCGCGCCCTCGATGACGGCCGGGATGCCGAGGAAGCTCAGCCGCCCCGCGAGGAAGGCGTGCACGGCGACCTCGTTTGCGGCGTTGAGGACGCACGGCGCCGTGCCGCCGGCGATCGCCGCCGCGCGCGCGAGGCCGAGTGCCGGGAAGGCCTCATGGTCCACGGGCTCGAACGTCAGCATGCCGATCTCGGCGAGGTCGAGCGGGCGCACGGGCACGTCGACGCGGTCGGGATGGTGCAGCGCATAGGAGATCGGCACCCGCATGTCGGGATGGCCGAGGTGCGCGAGCGCGGCGCCGTCGCACAGCGTGATCATGCTGTGGACGATCGACTGCGGGTGCACGACGACGTCGATGCGCTCGTAGCCGATGCCGAACAGGTGGTGGGCCTCGATGACCTCGAGGCCCTTGTTGATGAGCGTCGCCGAGTCGATCGTGATCTTGCCGCCCATCTCCCACGTGGGGTGGGCGAGCGCGTCCTCCACGGCCACCTCGGCGAGCTCGGCGCGGCTGCGTCCGCGAAACGGCCCGCCGGAAGCTGTGAGCACGAGCTTCTCGACGGTGCCCGGCTGCTCGCCGCCAAGCAGCTGGTGCAGCGCCGAGTGCTCGGAGTCCACCGGGAGGACCTGCGCGCCCGTCCCCTCCGCGAGGGCCATCACGAGCTCGCCGCCGACGACGAGCGACTCCTTGTTGGCGAGCGCGAGGTCGATCCCCTCCCCCAGCGTCGCGACGGTCGGTCCGAGGCCGGCCGAGCCGACGAGCGCGTTGAGGACGAGGTCGGCGCCGGATTCGAGGACGAGCCGGACTAGGCCCTCGGCGCCGATCAGCACCTCTCCCTCGGTCCAGACCTCGGCGGCGCGTGCGCCGGCGTCGGCGTCGGCCAGCGCGATGCGGCTCACGCCAAAGTGCCGCGCCTGCTCGACAAGGGCGTCGGCGGAGCGCTCGGCGGAGAGCCCCACGAGCTCGAGATCGGGGTCGCGGCCGACGACGTCGAGCGCCTGGGTGCCGATCGACCCGGTCGAGCCCAGGATGAGGAGGCGCCGCGCCACGGCCGACATTGTCGCAGGCGCCCGCCGGCGGGTCGGCGGCCTCGCGGGTCCGCGCCGCCTGCTACGGGCAGCGCAGCGGCGTGACGTTCGCGCGCGAGCAGGAGTCCGCCCGCAGCGGCGCCTTCTTGCGGCGGATCGTGAAGCGCGTGTACTTGCCGACGAACCCGCGCTTCGTGACGAAGATCCGCAGGATCGTTCCGGACCGCATCTTGCGGCGCTCGAAGACGCGCACCCGGGTCGCGGTCGACCCGGTGGTCTTCGTCCACTTCGAGCGCGGACAGGACCGCGCCGGGCCGCGGCACGTGACCGTCACCTTCGACCCCTTCGGCGCGCGCACCGACAGCAGGCTGATCGTCACGCCGGTGGAGAGGATCCGGCCGCGCAACCGCACGAGCGGGAACGGCGTCAGCAGCGGCGTTCCAGTGGACGACGAGCCCACCAGCACGACCTGCGGATCCGTCTCGTCGTTGTCGGTCACGCCGACGCAGCCCGGATCGGCCAGGTC
>DATMJM010000434.1:0-2235 GCA_035553935.1 Solirubrobacteraceae bacterium | reverse complement strand
ATGAGATCGCGATCCTGCCGCTGTACGCGCGCCTGTCGCCCGCCGAGCAGCAGCGGGTGTTCGAGCGCCACGGCGAGCGCCGCGTCGTGCTGGCGACGAACGTCGCGGAGACGTCGCTGACCGTGCCGGGGATCGGCGCGGTGGTCGATCCCGGCAGCGCGCGGATCAGTCGCTACAGCGCGCGGCTGAAGGTCCAGCGGCTGCCGATCGAGCCGGTGTCGCAGGCGTCGGCCAACCAGCGCATGGGCCGCTGCGGGCGCACGTCGGACGGCATCTGCGTGCGGCTGTACTCCCAGGAGGACTTTGAGGCGAGGCCGGCGTTCACCGACCCGGAGATCCTGCGCACGTCGCTGGCGGCGGTGATCCTGCAGATGGAGGCGCTGCGCCTCGGCGAGATCGAGGACTTCGGCTTCCTCGACCCGCCCGACCGGCGCCAGGTGCGCGACGGCAAGCTGCTGCTGCACGAGCTCGGCGCGCTCGACCCGGAGGCCGCGAGCGCGCGCAAGCGGCTCACGAAGCTCGGCCGCCGTCTTGCGCAGCTGCCCGTCGACCCGCGGATGGGGCGCATGGTGCTCGAGGCCGACCGGCTCGGCTGCGCCGACGAGGTGATCGTCATCGCCGCCGCGCTGTCGATCCAGGACCCGCGCATCCGGCCGGCCGACAAGCGCGGCGAGGCCGACGAGCACCATGCGCGCTTCCGCGACGAGCGGTCGGACTTCCTTTCGCTGCTGAGCCTCTGGCGCCACCTGCGCGCGCGCCAGAGGGAGCTGTCGCGAAACGGATTTCGCCGCATGTGCCACGCGGAGTTCCTGCACTACCTGCGCGTCCGCGAGTGGCAGGACCTCGCGGGGTCGCTGCGGCGCGCGGCGCGCGCCGTCGGCGTGACGATCAACCGCCGGCCCGCGGGCCCCGACGAGATCCACCGGGCGCTGCTGGCGGGGCTGCTGTCGCACGTCGGCATGCGCGACGCGGACGGGCGCGAGTACGCGGGCGCGCGCGGCGCGCGCTTCGCGCTGTCGCCGGGGTCGGCGCTCGCGCGCCGCCCGCCGGGCTGGGTGATGGTCGCCGAGCTCGTCGAGACGACGCGCCTGCTCGGCCACACCGCGGGCCAGATCCAGCCGCGCTGGATCGAGCCGCTGGCGCCGCATCTGCTGAACTGGTCCTACTCAGAGCCGCACTGGGAGCGCAACCGCGGCTCCGTCGTCGCGACGGCGCGCGCGACCCTGTACGGGCTGCCGGTGATCTCGGGGCGAGCTGTCGCCTACGGCGCGCTCGATCCGGAGCTGTCGCGGTCGCTTTTCATCCAGCGGGCCCTGGTCGAGGGGGATTGGTCTGGGCGGCATCGCTTCCTGGCGGAGAACCGGGCGCTGCTGGAGGAGGTCGAGGAGCTCGAGCACCGCGCCCGGCGGCGCGACATCGTCGCCACGGAGGCGCAGCTGTACGACTTCTACGACGAGCGGATCCCGCCCGGCGTCGTCTCGAGCGCGCACTTCGACCGCTGGTGGAAGGACGCGCGCCGTAGCGATCCCGCGCTGCTGACCTTCACCCGCGAGCTGCTGGTCGGCGATGCAGATGTGGATCGCGAGGCGCTGCCCGACGAGTGGCGACAGGGCGAGCTGTCGCTGCCGCTGACGTACCGCTTCGAGCCGGGGTCGGAGGAGGACGGGGTGACGGTGAACGTGCCGCTCGCGTCGCTGCCGCGGCTGCGCCGCGAGGGCTTCGACTGGCTCGTGCCGGGTCTGCGCGAGGAGCTCGTCGTCGCGCTGATCCGCTCGCTGCCGAAGGACCTGCGGCGGCCGCTCGTGCCGATCCCGGACACGGCGTCGCTGGTGGCGCGCGGGCTTTCGCACAGAACGGATGGCGGCACGATCGTCGCGGCAGTTGCGCGCGAGATCGAGCGTCTGCGCGGCGTGCACGTCGAGCCTGCGCAGTTCGACGTGTCGCGGCTGCCCGCGCACCTGCGGGCGCGGTTCGCCGTGCAGGACGAGACCGGTTCGGTGCTGGCCGCCGGCGAGGACCTCGACGAGCTGCGCGGTGAGGTGCGCCCGCTCCTGCGCGAGCGGCTCGCCGAGGCCACGGCGTCGATCGAGCGCAGCGGCCTGCGCGACTGGACGATCGGCACCCTGCCGCGGAGCATCGCGCTGCCGGGGACCGGCGAGCGGGTGCGGGCCTACCCGGCGCTCGTCGACGAGGGCGACTCCGTCGCCGTGCGCGCGCTCGAGACGCCGGCCGCGC
>DATMJM010000433.1:0-2024 GCA_035553935.1 Solirubrobacteraceae bacterium | reverse complement strand
GATCGAGTCGGCCGACCCGGGCTCGAAGACCGTCAAGATCAAGGCCAAGACGAAGGAAGCCGGCGGTCAGAGCGCCGCCAACGGCGACGTCACGATCTCCGTCAGCGGCGGCACCGGCACGGTGAACGCCGTCGCCACCGTCAACGGCAAGGCCGCCTCGATGGGCGAGGGCACGGTCGTGGCCGTCCTCACGCAGCTCGTCAAGCAGTTCGCCAACAACATCTAGGGACCGCGGCCCGCCGCTGCCGGCCGGGTGCGCGCGCAGCGCTCCCGGCCGCGATGCGGCCGCTGCGCAGCGCGGCCGCGACGCCATCTCGGGTGCGCCCGAGGGCCGGTACGCGGGCGCGGGTATCGTGTCCGGTGTGCTGTGGCACACGTCCCGGGTGGTCCACCCGACCGCCTGCGGACGCCGTCAGACCGCGGAAGGAGCGATGCGATGAAGGACGTAATCGAGGACGTCGATCGCTGGGTCGAAGGTGGCGCGCAGGTGGCGCTGGCCACGATCGTCGGCACCCGCCGCTCAGCCCCGCGCCCGCCCGGCGCGAAGATGGCGATCAACGATCGTGGCGAGGTGTCCGGCATGGTGTCGGGCGGCTGCGTCGAGGGCGCCGTGATCGAGGTGGCCGACAAGATCCTCAACGGCGGCGGCGAGCCGCAGCTGCTGACCTTCGGCATCGCCGACGAGGAGGCCTGGGACGTCGGGCTGCCGTGCGGTGGCGAGATCGACGTCTGGGTGGAGCGGTTCGAGCCGTGAGCGTCCAGGAGGAGTTCGCACAGATCGCGCGCGAGGACGGCCGCGCGGCGATGGTCACCGCCGTACAGGGCCCGCACAAGGGCGAGAAGCTGCTCGTGCGCCCCGACGGCAGCTCCGAGGGAACGCTCGGCGATCCCGGGCTCGACGCAGAGGGCAGGGCGGCTGCCGAGGATCTCATGTGGGTCGAGCGCTCCGAGTTGCGCGGCGACCTGTTCATCGACGTCATCCACCCGGACCCGCGGATCGTCATCTTCGGCGCCGTCGAGTACGCCCAGCACCTGTCTGCGCTGGCGCGCGTGTGCGGCTGGCGCCCCTACGTCGTCGATCCGCGAGCGCGCTTCGCGACGCCGGAGCGCTTTCCCGACGCGCTCGGCGTCGTCGCGGCCTGGCCCGACGAGGCGTTCGAGGAGCTCGGCGCGCCGGACAAGGCCACGTACATCGTCATCCTCACGCACGACCCCAAGCTCGACGACGCGACGCTGCTCATCGCGCTGCGCTCCGAGGTCGCCTACATCGGGGCGATGGGATCCAAGCGCGCGCAGGCCGATCGCCGCGAGCGCCTGATCGCCGCCGGCGTCTCGGAGGAGGACCAGGCGCGGATCAGCGCACCGGTCGGCCTCGACCTCGGCGCCACGAACGCGCGCGAGACCGCGCTATCGATCATGGCCGAGCTCGCGGCGGTCCGCCACGGCCGTCCCGGTGGGCGGCTGTCGGAGAGCAAGGGCGGCGGGCGCATCCACGCGACCGCCGAGGCCACGTAGCTGCCGCATTACGCGCGCGTGTATAGGTGGCCGGCGAGCCGGCTGTAGACCCTGCGTATGCTTGAAGGCATGCGCGACGCCCACGAACCACGACACGAAGATCTGAAGGCGGGCATCATCGGATGAAGCACCTGGACTCCGACGCGGTCGACGCGTCCATTGCTGCTTGCGATCTCACGACGGGCTGCATCACGTGCGGCGACGTCGCCATCCCGCTGACGGTCTTGCGTCTCGACGAGGAGCGGGGCCTGGCGCTGTGCGCCGATGACGACGGCAACTCCGAAACGGTCGAGATCGAGCTCGTCGCGCCGGTGGCGACGGGCGACCGGATCCTTGTACACGCCGGCACGGCGATCGCGCGGCTCAGCGAGGAGGCCTCTGGATGAAGTATGTGGACGAGTTTCGTGATCCGGCGCTTGGGGAGGTGTTGGCGGGCGAGATCTTGGGGTTGGTCGAGGCTGGGCGCCAGTACAAGTTCATGGAGGTGTGCGGGGGCCATACGCATTCGA
>DATMJM010000432.1:0-13950 GCA_035553935.1 Solirubrobacteraceae bacterium | reverse complement strand
CGCCGGCTGCCGATCGACGTCGACGAGATGCAGGAGCTGCACGGGTGACGACGCTGAAGCTCTTCGCCTGGCTGACGCTGCTGTTCCCGCTGGCGGGCTGTATCGCGATCGCGCTGCTGGGGCGCCGCGGCCCGGGAGCCTGCGCCCCAGCAGCGCGATCGCGATACAGCCCGCCAGCGGGAACAGCAGCGTCAGCCAGGCGAAGAGCTTCAGCGTCGTCACCCGTGCAGCTCCTGCATCTCGTCGACGTCGATCGGCAGCCGGCGGCGCTGCATCGCCACGATGACGCCGAGCCCGACGGTCACCTCGCAGGCGGCGACGACCATGACGATGATCGCGAAGATCTGACCCTCCTGGTTGCCGTGCATGCGCGCGAAGCCGATCAGCGCGAGGTTCGCCGCGTTGAGCATGAGCTCGATGCACAGCAGGATGACGAGCGGGTTGCGGCGCGTGAGCACGCCGACGGCGCCGATCGTGAAGACCAGCGCGGAGACCGCGAGGAACCAGCCGATGTCCATCAGTCGTCCTCGTCCTTCGTCGCGCCCTCGGCCTCGGCCTTCGCCTCGGCCGGCGTGTTCGTGACCGTCGCCTCGGGCGGCAGCGAGTGGCGGCCGCCGACCGCCTCGGCCATCGTGCCGGTGTACGACGGGCGCAGGATGTCCATCGCGCTGAAGCGGGCCTGCTCCTCGACGGCGGTGAGGCCGCCGCGACGGCGCGCGAGCACGACGGCGCCGACCGCGGCGATCAGCAGCAGGAACGACGCCACCTCGAAGGGCAGCAGGAACTTCGTCAGCAGCAGCGAGCCGATCTCGCTCGGCGAGCCGAAGCTGGCAGGTGCCGCGGTGCCGGGCGTGTCGATGAGCGCCAGCCCCGAGCCGAGCGTCGCGATGCACAGCTCGATGAACAGCACCGCGCCGAAGACGGCGGAGAGCGCCTTGAGGCCGTTGCCGGCGCGTGGGCCCAGCGGCTCGTCCTGACCACCGACGTAGGCGACGACGAAGACGTAGAGGACCATGACCGCGCCCGCGTACACGACGACCTGCGCGGCCGCGACGAACTCGGCGCGCAGCAGCAAGAACAGCGCGGCGAGGCACACGAGGTGCGATACCAGCGCGAGCACCGAGTAGAACGGGTTGCGCAGCGCGACGACGCCGATCGCCCCCGCCACTGCTCCGATCCCGGCCACGAAGAACAGCACCTCTCCCATGAAGGGCGCAATCTATTCAACCGTGGCGCCGGGGGGCACGCGCCCAGAGAGCTCTGCGACGATGTCCGTTCCCAAGCGAGGTGGTTCGCACCCATCGGACGCGAGTCGACCAGCTACTTCCTGACGATCCCGCCCGAGAGCGCTGACGGCGTCGTTCCCGCGCTTCGCGAGGGCGGAGCGGAGCTCGCGGGCTCGGGCTACTCGTCGATCGACCTGTGCGTCCGCGATCCCAACCGCTACTGGATCGACCTGCGCCTGCACCGCGGTCCCGAGCTGCTGCTCGAGGTGCGGATCGCGCTGACCAACGACGAGTGGTCGATCCGCGCCCCGCTGGAGGCCGCGCTCACGGCGCTCCCGCCGGCCGCCGCGCGCGCGCAGCTGCGCGACGAGGACGGCCGCGAGCTCGGAATGCTCGCCGAGCCGGGCTGGTCGCTGCGCCTCGAGGAGGACTTCGGCCGGCGCCGCGCGGAGTTCGTCAAGCTCGTCGGCGACGTCAGCGCGCCGATCTCGGCCGATCAGGTGTACATGTGGATCCACCAGACGCGCACGAGGCGCTTCGACGAGCGCGATCTGGAGTGGCGGCGCGAGGTCGAGATCAGCCGGATGGAGCGGATGATGGAGGGCGAGCCGCAGCTTCCGCCGGAGCACCCCGACCATCCCGACGGTCTCGACGACGCGGCCGGCGACGACGGGTGAGCTACTCGCCCTCGTTGCGCAGCGGCGTGCGCTCGAGCGGCTCGTCGAGCAGCATCTCCTTCGTGAAGATGAGGTCGGTCCGGTTGTAGGCCGACATCTCGTAGTCGTGGCCCATGGTGATGGCGTCGAACGGGCACGCGACCTCGCAGTAGCCGCAGAAGATGCAGCGCGCGAGGTTGATCTCGTAGACGGCCGCGTAGCGCTCGCCCGCCGATATGCGGTTCTCCGGCGTGTTCTCGGCCGCCACGACGCGGATGCAGTCCGCCGGACAGGCGGCGGCGCACAGCGAGCAGCCGACGCACTTCTCCAGGCCCGTGTCCTCGAAGCGGTGCAGGCGGTGGCGACCGCGGAAGCGCGGATAGACCGGCACCTTCTCCTCCGGGTAGGAGATCGTCTTCGGGCCCTCGAAGAGGCGCGCCATCGTCGTCTTCAGGCCGCGCAGGGTCTCGCCGAACGCGCGATAGGTCCCGCCGGCGGCGCCGGGCGCCGGCGCGCGCTGCACGATGAGCATCTCGTCTCCGGGGGTCCAGGAGGTCATCAGACAGCCACCACCACGATCGCGGTCACCAGGGCATTGAGCGTCGCGAGCGGCAGCAGCACCTTCCAGCCGAAGCTCATCAGCTGGTCGTAGCGCAGCCGCGGAAGCGTCGCGCGGATCCAGACGAACAGGAACACGAAGAGGAAGATCTTGCCGAGGACGACGAACGGGTCGACCCAGGCCGGCGGGTCGACGAACGGCAGCTGCCAGCCGCCGAGGAACATCGTCACCGCGATGCCGGAGACGACGAGGATGTTGACGTACTCGGCGAAGAAGTAGGCGGCGAACTTCGAGCCGCCGTATTCGGTGTTGTAGCCCGCGACGAGCTCGGCGTCGGCCTCGGGCAGGTCGAACGGCGCGCGGTTGGTCTCCGCGAAGCCGGCGATGACGAAGATCAGGAAGCCGACGATCTGCGGCACGGCGTACCACATGCTCGCCTGCGCCTCGACGATCCCGGTCAGTGACAGCGTGCCGGCCATCATGATCACCCCGACGAGCGACAGGCCCATCGCCACCTCGTAGGAGATGAGCTGCGCCGCGGCGCGCATCGCGCCGAGGAACGAGTACTTCGAGCCGCTCGCCCAGCCGCCGAGCATGAGGCCGTAGAACGCGATCGCGCCGAACGCGAAGACGTAGAGCACGCCGATTTCGACGTCGAGCCCGTAGAGGCCGACCTCCTCGCCGAAGATCGTCACGACGTCGCCGAAGGGCAGGATCGCGAAGGCGGCGAGCGCCGTCAGCAGGGAGATGACGGGCGCGGCCGCGTACAAGAAGCCGACCGAGGTCGAGGGCCGGAACGGCTCCTTCGTGGCGAGCTTGATGATGTCCGCGAGCGGCTGCGCGGCGCCGAACGGGCCGACGCGGTTGGGCCCGTAGCGGTGCTGGAAGCGGCCCAGCAGCTTGCGCTCGGCGAGCAGCACGATCGGCACGATCTGCACCGCCAGGCCGAACAGGACGAGCGACTTGAGGATCTGGATGTACCACTCCTCGGCATAGCCGACGGCGGCGATGATCGAGCCGCTCATTCGGGCACGATCTCCACGAGGCCGTCGTCGAGCTCGCTCGCGGAGTCATCGCAGATGCCCTCCTCGAGGAACACCGTGCCCTCGGGGACCCCGGTGCGCAGCACGACGGTCGCGTGCACGCGGCTGCCGTTGGCGCCCACGGTCACGCGGTCGCCCTGCGCGACGCCCAGCCGCTGCGCGTCGGACGGGCTCAGCTGCGCGCGCTGGTGGGCGCGCAGGAACTTCAGCGCCGGCGACAGCTCGACCTCCGGGGAAGCCCAGATCGAGCGGAAGCGGCCCAGGCGCAGAGCGCCGTTGGGGGTGGGGGCGCTGAGCGGCGCGTCGAGGCCGAAGGGGCCGCTGTCGGCGGCCGGCCAGGCGGACGACGCCGGCCGCGCCGGCCAGCGGACCCCGCGCCCGCCGAGCTCGTCGAGCGTCAGACCGGCGTAGAACGGCACGGCCTCGAAGAGCCTCGCCGACGCCATCGGCCCGCTCAGGACGCCGGGGTCGTGGCCCAGCCGCTTGCAGAGGTCGGCGATCACGTTCCACTCGGCGCGTACGGCGTCCGGCCGGGCGATCGCCGGGCGCAGGCGCTGCACGCGCCCGTCGGGATGGGTGATCGTGCCCTCCTTCTCGGCGTAGGACTCCGCCGGGAAGACGATCGTCGCGTACTCCCACAGGCCCTCGGACAGGAAGTCTGCGTGGGCGATGACGCTGTCGGCCTGCGTCAGCGCGCGGCGCCAGGTGCGGCGGCTGCGCAGGTCGCGCAGCGGGTCGACGTGGAGGAGGTACAGGGCGTTGATCGCGCCCGCCGCGGCGGCGGCGCCGATCGCGTCGGTGTCGAGGCCGGCGGCGCTGACGGGCGCGAGCCCGGGTGCGGCGTTCGGCAGCACGCCGGCCTCGCGCAGGCCGCGGCCGTTCGTGCCGGCGGGCAGCTCGATCAGCCCAGCGCCGTCGTGAGCGGCGGCTACGAGGCGACCGGCGACGTTCAGCAGCGCCCGTGCGGCGTGCTCGCCGCGGGCGCCGTGCGTCAGGCGCTCGCCGTAGACGATCACGACGTCCTCGCCGGCGTCGCGCAGCAGCTCGGCGAGCGCGAGCACCTCCTGCGCGTCGGCGCCCGCGGCCTCCGCGAGCTCGCCGACGACGCCATGGCCGCCGAGCGCCGCGTTCAGCGCCGCGCAGAAGGCCTCGCCCGCGCTCGGCGCAAAGCGCGCCACCGCCGCCGCGTTGGCGTCCAGCGACGAGGGGCGCGAGGTTGCGATCGCGAGCTTGACGGCGTTGCGGCGCACGCCCTTGCGGATGCGCAGGTCGAGGATCGGAGCGTCGTCGACGGGCTCGCAGTCGAGCACGAGCACGGCATGGGCGAACTCGAGGTCCGGCACGGTCGCCTGCAGCGCGGGCGCGTGCAGCGCCGCGTGCAGCTCGCGCGGCAGCGTGCCGCCCGTGCGCGAGTCGACGTTCGCCGAGCCGAGGCCGGAGCGTGCGAGCTCCTGCAGCAGCCAGCCTTCCTCGTTGGTCGTCTCGCCGCCGGCGATCGCGGCGCTGTCGGCGCCTGCTGCGGTCAGCGCGGCGGCGGCCTCGTCGAGCGCGCGCTCCCAGCTGACCGGCACGAGCTCTCCGTCGACGCGGACGAGCGGGTGCGTCACCCGCTGGTCGACGTGCACGGACTGGTAGGCGAAGCGGCCCTTGTCGCACAGCCAGCCGTCGTCGACGCCCTGGTGGTCGCGTGCCATGACGCGGAGCACGCGCTCGTCGCGGACGGTGAACTCGACGTTGCACTGCGCCGGGCACAGCGTGCAGATCGAGCCCGAGCCCTCGATGTCCCACGGCCGCGCGCGGAAGCGGTACGGCGTCGACGTCAGCGCGCCGACGGGGCACAGCTCGATGATGTTGCCGCTGAACGGCGCGACGTACGGATGGCCGTCGAACGTGGAGACGTACGTGTCCGCGCTGCGTTCCTGCAGGACGAGCTGGTAGTCCTCGGAGATCTCCTGGCTGAAGCGCACGCAGCGGTAGCACAGGATGCAGCGCTCGCGGTCGATCGCGATCAGCGGCGACAGCGCGAGCGGCTTGACGAAGTGGCGCTTGGGCTCGATGAAGCGCGACCGGCCTGGTCCCCACCCGAACGTGATGTCCTGCAGCGGGCACTCGCCGCCCTTGTCGCAGACGGGGCAGTCGAGCGGGTGGTTGATGAGCAGGAACTCGACGATCGCCTCCTGCGCCTCCTTGACGCGATCGGTCTGCGTGTGGACGACCATCCCGTCACGGACGGGGGTCGAGCAGGCTGTCTGCAGCTTCGGGATGCCCTCGATCTCGACGAGGCACATGCGGCAGGCGCCGACCGGCTGGCCGAGCTTGGGCTCGTAGCAGAAGTACGGGATCTCGACATCGCCGAGCTTCGCGGCGTCGACGAGCATCATCCCGGCGGGCGCGTTTACCTCCAGGCCGTCGACCGTGAACGCGATCGTGTCCGGGTTGGGCCTAGGCACCGATCGCTCCCTGGATGAGCACGGGGTCGGTGTCGGGCGGGTCGTCGCCGACCCACGGGTTGCGCGCGCGGGCAGCCTCGATGTGGGCCTCGAACTCGTCGCGGAACTTCGCCACCATCGAGCCGATCGGCATCGCCATCGCGTCGCCTAGCACGCAGAGGCAGTTGCCGATGATCTGCTCCTGGACGGAGGCCATGATGTCGAGGTCCATCGGCGTCGCGAGGCCCTGGTCGACGCGCTCGAGCATCGACACCGTCCAGCGCGTCCCCTCGCGGCACGGGGTGCACTTGCCGCACGATTCGTGCTCGTAGAACTTCGCGAGCTTCAGCGCCACGTCGACGACCGCCACGGAGTCGTCGACGACGATGATCGCGCCCGAGCCGAGCATCGACTTCGCCTTCGCCAGCGAGTCGAAGTCGTAGGGGATGTCGAGGTCGTCCTTCGTCAGGACCGGCGCCGAGGAGCCGCCCGGAAACCAGAACTTGACCTCGCGGCCCTCCGGCGGCCCGCCGGCGAGGTCGTAGATGATCTCGCGCGAGGGGATCCCGAGCTCGACCTCGTAGTTGCCCGGGCGCTGGACGTTTCCGCTGACCGACACGACCTTCGTGCCGGCGCTCGTCTCCGTGCCGATCTTGGCGTACTCCTCGCCGCCCATCCGCAGGATGTGCGGCATCGTCATCAGCGTCTCGACGTTGTTGATGACGGTCGGCCCCTGGTACAGGCCCTGGTTGGCGGGAAACGGCGGCTTGAGGCGCGGGTTGCCGCGCTTGCCCTCCAGCGAGTCGAGCAGGCCCGTCTCCTCGCCGCAGATGTAGGCGCCGGCGCCGCGGTGCAGCACGAGCGACAGGTTGAAGCCCGAGCCGAGGATGTCCTCGCCGAGCAGCCCGGCGTCGCGCGCCTCGACGAGCGCGGCGTCGATGATGTCGGCCTGCTCGGCGTACTCGCCGCGGATGTAGATGAACGAGCGGTTCGCGCCGGCCGCGTACGCGCCGATGATGATCCCCTCGATGAGCATGTGCGGGCACTTCTGCATGAGCTCGCGGTCCTTGAACGTGCCCGGCTCCGATTCGTCGGCGTTGCAGACGAGGTACTTGTCGATGTCGGCCTTGGGGATGAACGAGATCTTCTTGCCGCTCGGGAAGCCCGCGCCGCCGCGGCCGCGCAGCCCGGAGGCGACCAGCTCCTCGAGCACGCTCTCCGGCGTCATCTCGGTCAGGGCGCGGCGCGCCATCTCGTAGCCGCCGCGCCGGCGGTAGACGTCGATCGTGTTCAGGCCGGGCTCGTCGATGCCGGCGAAGAGGATCGTCGGGCTCGTCACTCCTCGTCCTCCTCCTCGGGGTCGGGCGGCGGCCGCTCGATCGCGGCCGGCGGGCCTGGCGGGGGCGAAATCTCGCCGCCCATCGGCGGCCCGTACGTATCGGTCGTCCCGATCGGGTCGGCGGCGCCGGCGACGGCGCGGGCGGCGCCCGGGTCGGTGCTCATGCGCAGGCGCAGCTGCTTGGCCGGCAGCGGCGGCAGGCCCTCGCGGATCTGCTCGACGAGCTTGGGCACCTCGCCGAGCTCGATCGGCCCGACGTAGATGCCGTCGACGGACGCCATCGGGGCGATGTCGCAGGCGCCGAGGCATTCGAAGTGGCGCACGTTGAAGCTCGGATCGTTCGCGGTCTCGTTCTTGATGCGCTCGTACAGCTCGTCGGCACCGCACAGCGAGCAGGAGATGTTCGTGCAGACGTACACCGAGTGGCGGCCGACCGGCCGCGTCTCGAGCATGTCGTAGAAGGACGCGACCGAGATGAGGTAGCCGGGGGTCAGGCGCATGACGCAGGCGGTCTGCCAGATCGCCTCCGGCGAGCACCAGCCGTGATGGCGCTGGGCGGCGGCGAGCGCCGGGATCGAGGCGCTGTGGAAGTCGGGGTACTTGGCCATGTGCGCCTCGATCTCGGCGCGCAGCTCGGCGGGGACCGGCGTCGTCGCCGGGTCGGGGATCTGCGCCGGGTCCCTGTCGAGGTCGACCGCCTCGTCCCAGCCGGGGACGCGCGAGCCGTGGCCGAAGCGCGGCACCTCGCGCTGCGGCGCCGCCGGCTCGGGGGCGCCGCGCCGGGCGCTCGTGATCGCGGCGGTCGCGCCCGCCGTCGTGGCCGGCTCGTTGACCGCGTCGGCTCCGTGCGGCTCCACCCGCTTCTTGCGGCGGCCGATCACCGGTCGATGCCCCCGAGCACGGGGTCGAGCATCGCGAGCGTGGCGATCAGGTCGGCGATGTACGAGCCCTCGGTCATCGGGGCAGTGGCCTGTAGGTTGACGAAGGAGGGGTCGCGCATGTGCACCCGCGCGGGCTTCGACGATCCGTCGGAGCGCACGAAGCAGCCCAGCTCGCCGCGCGGCGACTCGATCGGGAAGTACACCTCGCCGGGCGGGACGCGGAAGCCCTCCGTCACGAGCTTGAAGTGGTGGATGAGCGCCTCCATCGACGTCGCGAGCTCGTGGCGCGGCGGCAGCGCGACCTTGCGGTCGTCGCTGATCCAGGGGCCCTCGGGCAGCCCGTCGATCGCCTGCTCGATGATCTTCACGGACTCGTAGATCTCGGCGACGCGAACGGCGAAGCGGTCCCAGTTGTCGCCTTCGGTGCCGACCGGGATCTTGAAGTCGAAGTGATCGTAGGAGCAGTAGGGCGTCGCCTTGCGCAGGTCCCAGGGGTTGCCGGCGGCGCGCAGCAGCGGCCCGGTCACGCCGAGCTTGAGCAGCTCCTCCTCGGCGAGCGGGCAGACCCCGCGGAGGCGCTGCAGGGCGATCTCGTTGTTGAACAGCAGCGCCTTGTACTGGTCCACGCGCGAGGGCATCTGCGCCGTGAACTCGCGCAGCTTGGCCTCGAAGCCGCGCGGGATGTCCTCCGCGACGCCGCCGACCTGGATGTAGCGCGTGTGCATGCGCTGGCCGCTGGACTGCTCGAAGAGGTCGAGGATCACCTCGCGGTCGCGGAAGCAGTACCAGAACATCGACATCGCGCCGATGTCGAGCGCACTCGTCCCGAGCCACACGAGATGGCTCATGATCCGGTTGAGCTCGAGGTGGATGATGCGCAGGTACTGGGCCCGCGGCGGCACCTCGAGCTCGAGCAGCGTCTCCGTCGCGCCGCAGAACGCGTAGGCGTTGAAGTAGTAGGCGAGGTAGTCCATCCGCTCGACGACCGGGATCGCCTTCCAGTAGTTCTTGTCCTCGGCGGTCTTCTCGATGCCGGTGTGGACGTAGCCGATGATCGGCTTGAGGTCGCGCACGACCTCGCCCTCGAGCGTCACGAGCAGGCGCAGCACCCCGTGCGTGGCGGGGTGGTGGGGGCCCATGTTGAGCGTCAGCAGCTCCTGCTCGAGCTCGCCGCCGTCGACGCGCTCGAGCGGCGCCATCGTGATGGACTCCTCCATCTGGCGGTAGTCCGAGGCGCCGCGGGTGACGTCGGTGCTCATTGGGTGTACGCCGTGCCTTCCGACTCGTCGATCGTGAACAGCACGGGCTCCCCGCCGACCGGGAAGTCGCGCCGCTGCGGGTAGCCCTCGTAGTCCTCGGGCATGAGGATCCGGCGCGGGTCGGGGTGGCCGTCGAAGATCACGCCGAACATGTCGTAGACCTCGCGCTCCTGATGGTTGGCCGTCGGCCAGTTCGGCGTCACCGAGCCGACGTGCGGGTTGTCCAGCGGCACGCGCAGCTTGACGGTCAGACGGTCGACGGAGCTCATGTCCAGCAGCTCGTAGTGCACGCCGAGGCGCGGCTCCTCGGGGTAGTAGTCGACGCCGTGCACCGACATGAGCGCGTTGTATCCCTTGGCCCGCAGCCACTCGAGCGTCTGCACGATCGACGACGGCGCGACCTCGACCGTCGCCTTGTCGCGGAAGTACGACGTTCCCAGCACCGCATCGGCGTCGGCCTCGCGCAGCTCCTGCGCGAGGAGCTCCAGGCCGACCGCGTCAGGCACCCTGCGCGCTCCCCGGCGACTGACGGAAGACGTTGACGGCGGTCTCCTGGCCCTCCGCCGGCACGACCTCCTCGGTGCCGTAGGCGTGATGTCCCGCCCGCCAGCCCATGTCGGGGTCCTCCTGGATCATCTTGCGCAGCTTGAGGATCCCGTGCATGAGCGCCTCCGGGCGCGGCGGGCAGCCGGGCACGTGGACGTCGACGGGCATGAACTTGTCGGCCGGAACGATCGCGTAGTTGTTGAAGACGCCCATCGAGCTCGAGCAGGCGCCCATCGCGATCGCCCACTTGGGCTCGAGCATCTGGTCGTAGATGCGCCGCACGACAGGCGCCATCTTGATCGAGATGCGGCCCGAGAGGATGAGCAGGTCGGCCTGGCGCGGCGAGGCGCGGAAGGCCTCGAAGCCGAAGCGCGCGACGTCGACGCGGGCGGCGACTATCGACATCATCTCGATCGCGCAGCAGGCCAGCCCGAAAGTCGCGGGGAACAGGGCGTTGGAGCGCGCCCAGTTGACGGCCTTCTCGAGCGTCGTCGTGAGCACGCGCTCCTCGACGTACTTCTCGAGCTCCTCGCCCTCGAGGTCGCCGCGCAGCATGTCGCGGGCGCGCAGCTGCCGGATGCGGAAGTCCTCGCCCGAGAGGTCGGGCGTGGCGGCGCCGACGGGCAGCTTCTGGCGCTTTACCTCCACTCCAGCGCCCCCCTTCTCCAGACGTAGACGAACGCCGCCATCAGCAGCGAGATGAAGACGCCGATCTCGATGAGGGCGAACGTGCCGAACGCCTTGAGCTGGATGGCGACCGGATACAGGAAGATGACCTCGATGTCGAACAGGATGAACAGCATCGCGATCAGGTAGAAGCTGATGCCGAAGCGGAAGCCCTGCTGGACCTCGGAGGGCAGCCCGCATTCGTACGGATCAGTCTTGTGCGGGACCGCGCGGCGCGGCCCGAACAGCCGGTTGAGCAGGGCGAACGTGATGCCGACGGCGGTTCCGAGGCCGACGAAGACGATTGCCGGGAGGTAGCTGCTAAGCACGGCTTCTCTTTCTATCAACTATGTCGCGCGTGCTCCTGATACCCCATGGATGACCAAGCGATCGCCGAGATCGCCGCGTGGGCCACGCTCGCGGCCAACGGTCTGGCCGGCGCGTACGCCGGCTGGGCCTGGTGGCGCGTGCGCCCGGCGGCGCGCGCCTGGCCGCTGCTGCGCGCCGCGCAGGCGGTCGCCATCGCGCAGGCGCTGGCCGCCGGAGCGCTGTACCTCGCCGGCTACGAGCCCGAGGACGGGCTGTACTGGCTCTACGCGCTGCTGCCGGTGGCGATCGGGCTCATCGCCGAGCAGCTGCGGCTCGTCTCCGCCGAGCAGGTCCTGGAGAACCGCGATCTCGAGGACGCGCGGGCGGTGGGGGCGCTGCCCGAGGACGAGCAGCGCTCGGTCGTCCTGGCGATCGTGCGCCGCGAGATGGGCGTGATGGCCCTCGGGGCCGGCGTCGTCGCGTTCCTCGCGCTGCGCGCCGCGCTGATCGCCTGACGCGCTCCTAGCGCCCGCGCGTGACCTGGAAGGGGTCGATCCACTGCGGGCGCGACCTCGACGAGAAGCGCTCGGACTGGTCGACGTAGACGCGCCAGGTGCCGTAGCGCAGCTTCGTCGGCAGCGCCCGCATCCGGCGCGAGGTGATCCCGCACGGTCCCTTCGCGACGCCGAGCGTCACGGTCCGGCGCGTCCGGCCGCGATGACGGAAGTGCGCGTAGACGCGCTTGCCCGGCACGTAGCCCCGCGCGCTGAACTTCACGCGCTGGTCGGGGCGCTGCGGCGCCGGGCTGCGGGTCATGCCGAAGCGCACGACGGAGAAGGCAAACGGACCGGCCGTCAGCGACGGGTTCGTCGGGTCCGCGGCGATCAGGCTGAAGGACTCGAGGTTGGTCGCCGGGCTCGCGAGGGCGGGCGGTGCCGCGAGGCCCTTCAGCACCCCGCTCGCGTCGGCCAGGCCGGAGATGACCGGCAGCGGCCTCGCGCGCGCGCTGCTCGTCCACAGCGTGACGGGCCGCCCGGGCGTGAAGCCGCTCGCCACCACCGGCATGGTCGCCATCGCCCCGGAGGGCGCGCCGCGGTCCTGGATGTAGTTGACGCACGGCAGGGTCTGGACGGACGCGGCGCGCGCGGAGGGCGCCGCGAGCGCGACGGCGAGGAGGGGGAGGACGGCGAGAGCACGACGCGCTGCGGACATGGCACCTTCCCGGCTGATCGACGATTGCCGGGACACCGTGACTGTAGTGGTCGTCCACGGACTCCTGAACACGTTCATCGACTTCTCCGCCGGTCACGGCCTGCCTCGCGCACGTCACCTACCCGAGCGTCGTGGTGTACCGCCCGCGGTGGAAGACGAGCGGGTCGCTGTCCGTACCGGTGCCGGTGCCGGCGACCGCGCCGATGCCGATCTCGTGGTCGCCGCCGGGCAGCAGCTCGCGCAGCTCGCACGCGATCCAGGCGACCGCGCGATCGAGCACCGGCACGCCGTGCTCCTTGCGCCAGCGGCGGTCCGTGAGCGCCTCGAACTTCTCGGGTCCCACGCGCTTGGACGCGAACACCGTCGCCAGCGCCTCGTCGTCGGCGCGCAGCACGTTGACGCCGAAGCGCCGCGTGGCCCGCACGACGTCGAGCGTGCGCGAGCGCGCCTCGAAGCAGACGATGATCAGCAGTGGGTCCAGCGACAGCGACGTGACGGCGTTCGTCGTCATCCCCGCCGGCCCGTCCGGTCCGATCGACGTGACGATCGCGACGCCGGTCGGGAAGCGGCCGATCGTGTCGCGAAAGACGCGGACGGGGTCGGCGGGCGGCGTGGTCACCCGGCGCCGGCCCCGGTTGCCGCCGTGAAGATGAGTCGCGCGTCGTCGGAGCGCCCATCTGCTCGGGCCGGCGCCGGGTTGACCTGCACCTTCGTTGCGGTGTTGCTCACTCCTGCACCTCCAGCGTGCCGTACTGGCCGAGGTCGTCGTGGTTGGCGATCGTGCACACGAGCCGGTACTCGCCAGGCCGCAGGTCGACCTTGATCGGCTCTCCGGTGGCGCCCGGCTGCATCGTCGGCATGCGGCCGAGTTCGACGGCCTTGCCGTCCGGCCCCTTCGGGATCTGGACGACGAGGTTGTGCGTCAGCCGGCCGGTGTTGCGCGCGACGAACTTCATCCGGCCGGGCTTGACCGCGATGTTCTGCGGGACGATGCGGTACTCGTCGAGCGTGATGCGCAGGATCGGCCGGTCGGTGCGGAACACGTCGTCTCCGCCGCACCCGCCGAGCGCGAGCGCGCATGTGGCGAGGAGGGTGGCCAGGGGGGTCGAGCGCGACATCGCCTGGGGCATTGTTCCGTATGATCTGCGCCGCCCATGGCCCGACGCGTCCTGATCGCCGCATGCCTCGCCGCCGCGGCGTCGTTCGTCGCGGCGTGCGGTCCGTCGTCGATCAAGCTCGCCGAGGACGATCCCAACCATCGCGGCGCCGTGATCTTCGCCGAGCGCTGCGGCTCCTGCCACACGCTGGAGGCGGCGGGAACGCAGGGCTCGACGTTCGACATCACCGATCGCGAGCGGGAGGACGGCCCGAACTTCAACGACCGCAAGGAGACGGTCGAGGACGTCATCTTCGCGATCCAGAACGGCGGCTTCTCCGGCGCGATCATGCCCGAGAACATCGTCACCGGCGAGGAGATGCGCCAGGTCGCCGAGTTCGTCGCCGAGTACGCCGGCAAGGGCGGCGATCCCGAGGAGGAGCTGGGCGCTCCCGGGCCGGAGACGATCCAAGGCGGCGGCTAGCCGCCTTTCGTGCTGGACCTGAGGCTGATCCGCCGCGAGCCCGATGCGCTGCGGGCAGCGCTCGCCCGCCGCGGCGCGCAGCCCGCCGAGCGGCTGGATCGCGTGCTGGAGCTCGACGCGCGCTGGCGTGAGGCCCGGCAGGCCGCCGAGGCGCTACGCGCCGAGCAGAAGGCGGCGTCCGAAGAGGTCGCCGCCGGCAAGCGCGAGAATCGCGACGTCTCAACGACGCTGGAGCGGCTCAAGAC
>DATMJM010000431.1:0-2962 GCA_035553935.1 Solirubrobacteraceae bacterium | reverse complement strand
TTCTACGCCGAGATCGAGTCGGTCAAGGCGGTCTCCGACGTCATCGCGCCGCTGTCCGGCGAGATCGTCGAGGTCAACGCCGCGCTGGCGGAGACGCCCGAGGCGATCAACGAGGATCCCTACGGCGCCGGCTGGATGGTGCGCGTGAAGCTCAGCGATACCGGGCAGGTCGACAGCCTGATGGACAGCGACGCCTACCAGAGCTCCCTCTAGCGCATGGCCGGCTACACCGCCGTCACGCCGGAGGACCTCGCGACGATGCTCGACGCGATCGGCGTCGGCTCGATCGCGGAGCTCTTCGCCGCGATCCCCGCGGGCGTGCGCCTGGACAGGACGATCGATCTGCCGCCCGGCGAGCCCGAGCAGGCGGTCTATGCCGAGTTGCGGCGGCTCGCCGCGCGCAACGTCTCGGCCGAGGACGAGATCACGTTTTTGGGTGCCGGGATGTACGACCACTACGTGCCGGCGATCGTCGACATGCTCATGTCGCGCTCGGAGTACCTCACGCCCTACACGCCCTACCAGCCGGAGGTCAGCCAGGGCGGGCTGCAGGTCATGTTCGAGTACCAGACGGCGATCTCCGAGCTGACTGGGCTGCCGGTCTCCAACGCCTCCGTCTACGAGGGGCCGAGCGCCGTCGGCGCCGCCGCGTACATGGCCAAGCTCGCCAACAAGCGCGCGCGCGTGCTCATCAGCCGCGGCGTGCATCCGCACACTCGCGCGACGCTCGAGACGCTCGCCGTCGGATACGGCAGCGAGATCGTGGAGATCGCGCTCGACGACGCGCTGACGGATCTGGAGGCGCTGCGCGATGCGCTCTGCGACGAGGTCGGCGCGGTCGTCCTCCAGCAGCCGAACTTCCTCGGCGCGATCGAGGACGTCCAGGCGATCTGCGACGCCGCGCACGAGCACGGGGCGCTCGTCATCTGCGCCGCCGACCCGCTGACGCTCGGCGTGCTCGAGGCTCCCGGCAACCAGGGCGTCGACGTCTGCGTCGGCGAGGGTCAGTCGCTCGGCAACCGCCTGGACTTCGGAGGCCCGTCGTTCGGCTTCTTCGCGGCGACCGAGCGGCACCTGCGCTCGATGCCCGGCCGGATCGCGGGCGAGACGACCGACGTGGACGGCCGCCGTGGCTTCGTCCTGACGCTGCAGACGCGCGAGCAGCACATCCGCCGCGAGAAGGCCACGCACAACATCTGCACGGCGCAGGCGCTCAACGCGCTGGCGGGCACCATCTACCTGAGCTGGCTCGGCCGGCGCGGCATCGTGGAGCTGGCCACGCTCATGCTGCGGCGCACCCACTACGCGCGCCAGGCGCTGGGGCTGGAGCCCATCAACCCCGGCCCGGTGGTGCGCGAGTTCGCCGTGCGCGTCCCGGACCTGGACGGCCTGTTCGAGCGCGCCCGCGCACAGGGCATCAACCCCGGCTACCGGCTGGGCCGCGACTACCCCGAGTACGAGGACGGCCTGCTGGTGGCCATCACAGAGCGCCGCACCAAGGCGCAGATCGACCGCCTGGCCGCGGTGGCCGACCGCCAGGGGGTGCCGGCATGAACCGCATCCCGGAACCGGACACGGTCACGATCTACGAGCGCTCGCGGGAGGGCCGCCGCGCCTTCACCCCGCCGGCCACCGACGTGCCGGAGGTGCCGGTGGAGGAGCTGCTCCCCGAGGGCATGATCAGGCGCGAGCCACCGGCGCTGCCCGAGGTGTCCGAGCCCGAGATCGTCCGCCACTTCAACGGGCTGTCGAAGAAGAACTTCGACCTCGACACGGGCTTCTACCCGCTGGGCTCCTGCACGATGAAGCACAACCCCAAGCTGCACGAGCGCGTGGCGGCGCTGCCCGGCCACGCCCGCCTGCACCCGCTGCAGGACCCCGAGTACGCGCAGGGCGCGCTGGAGCTGATGTGGAACCTGCAGGGGGCGCTGTCGGAGGTGGCCGGCCTGCCGCACGTGTCGCTGCAGCCCTCGGCCGGCTCCCACGGCGAGCTGGCGGGCCTGCTGCTCACCCGCGCCTACCACGAGGAGCGCGGCGAGCAGCGCCACAAGGTGCTCACACCCGACACCGCCCACGGCACCAACCCCGCCACGGTCACCATGGCCGGCTACGAGGTGGTGAAGGTGGGAACCGCCGAGGACGGCGGCGTGGACCTCGACGACCTGCGCGCCAAGGCCACCGACGACGTGGCCTGCCTCATGCTCACCAACCCCAACACGCTGGGGCTCTTCGACAACAACATCGAGGAGATCGCCCGCATCGTCCACGGGGTTGGCGCCACCCTCTACTACGACGGCGCGAACCTCAACGCGATCATGGGCCGTGCCCGCCCCGGGGACATGGGCTTCGACATCGTGCACTTCAACCTGCACAAGACGTTCACGCAGCCCCACGGCGGCGGCGGCCCCGGCGCCGGTCCCATCGCCGTGTCCGACCGCATCGAGCCGTTCCTGCCGCGCCCGCAGGTGGTGAAGACGGCCGACGGGTCCTTCGACCTGGACGACGACCGGCCCAAGTCCATCGGCAAGCTGCGCGGCTTCCAGGGCAACTTCGGCGTGTTCGTGCGCTCCTACGCCTACATCTGCTCGCTCGGGGCGGACGGCCTGCAGGAGGCGTCCGAGACCGCCGTGCTCAACGCCAACTACCTGCGCGCGCTGCTCGGGGCGCCGGACATCGCCCAGCACCTGCCCATCGCCTACGACCGCACCTGCATGCACGAGTTCGTGCTCTCAGGCCGCGGCGCGCGCGACAAGCTCGGCATCAAGACGCTGGACATCGCCAAGCGCCTGCTCGACCACAAGGTGCACCCGCCCACCGTCTACTTCCCGCTGCTGGTGGAGGAGGCGCTGATGATCGAGCCCACCGAGACCGAGACCAAGGAGCGCCTGGACCACTTCGCCGACGCGCTGCGCTCGATCCTCGAGGAGGCGGCGGAGGACCCCGAGATCGCCCGCAACGCGCC
>DATMJM010000430.1:0-4659 GCA_035553935.1 Solirubrobacteraceae bacterium | reverse complement strand
GGGAACCTTGAGCGGGACGCTCGACCGAGGATTGTCGACTGGGCGACGAGGAGCACTGTCGGGTAGCCTCGTCGTCGTGTCGTGGGGGCTTGAGTCTGTGCGTCTTGTGCCCGAGGCGAAGCCACCGGTCGATGCGCGGCTAGTCGTGGAGTCGTCGAGTTTTGTGCTCGATGCAGTGGCGATCGCGTCCAGCGGCACGCATGTGCTTGCGCTGCGCGGTGACGGTTCGGTGGTGTCGTGGGGATACAACGATCGCGGTCAGCTCGGGAACGGCACGCGCGCCGAGTCGCGGGAGCCGGTGGACGTCAAGGCACTTGATGGTGTTGTGGCGGTGGCGGCCGGTGAGCGCCACAGCGTCGCGCTGCGGAGCGATGGCAGCGTGCTTGCGTGGGGGGAGAACGATGACGGGCAACTCGGTGACGGGACGCGCAAGTTTCGCTACAAGCCCGTCGCTGTCGGAGGACTCGATGGCGGGGTCCGCGCGATCGCCGCCGGCAATCACAACAATTTTGCGGTGCTGGCCGACGGTTCGGTGGTCGGCTGGGGTCTGAGCGTCAGCTCTGATCACCAAGGCCTTGACGCGATCCCCGATCATGCGGTCCCGATAGCTGGGTTGGACGAGATCGTTGCCGTGGCCTGCGGTCGCTCGAGCGCGGTGGCGCTGACGCGCGACGGTGAGGTCGTGCTGTGGGGGCTGGTCTTTGCGCCGGACAGGTCGGTGTTCTTTCAGGCGCCGGCGGCCGTCGCCGGGATCGATGGGCGGGTGGTGGCGATCGCCGCTGGCGTCTCGCACTTCTTGGCGCTGACCGTCGACCGGCGCGTGATCGCATGGGGCGACAGCTCGCGGGGCGCGCTTGGCGTCGATGGCGCCACGCTGCCCGACGAGGCGATCGTGCAGGCCGTCGACGGCGGTACGGTCGCGATCTCGGCGGCACACCGCGCAAGCGTCGCACTGATGCGCGACGGTGCGATCCTGCGCTGGGGCTCGATCACCGGCAGCGGGCTTCCTGTGCTGAAGAGCCCGACCCGCTTCGAGCTCGGTGCGCATGCCGGCGACGTGATCGCGGTCGCAGTTGACGCGGCGCTGACGGCAGACGGCTGCGTGCACTGGTGGCACACCGCACGCGAAGACGGCATCGCCGGCGCGGGCACGGCGGACGAACGGACGGCGGCGGTTGGTGGCTCGCGGCTGGGCGGTGACCCCGACCTGCCCGCCGGCACGGCGTGGCCGCACATTGACGGGCGCGCGCTGGCGTTCGTCGCCCAGATAGATCTCGCCGAGCTGCCGCCGCTTGACAGCGCGCCGCTGCTGCCATCCGGCGGGTTGCTGTCGCTGTTCGTGCTGCCGTCGGACATCGGCACGACGAACACGTTCGCGCTGCTGTACACACCCGCAAGCGCGGAGCTCGCGGCCGCGCAGCCGCCCCCGGCGCTGGCCGACGACGACCGCTTCAGGGTCTGTCCGATGAAGTGTGTGTGGTCTGGGTGACCGATTCGGCCCTTGTGGCCGGGAAGGACACCGATGACGATGAAGACCATCAAGACCGCTGGGGAGAGAGATCGTGAGCGGTCCGCTCGGGCTCAGAGTGGCTCTGATGAGGCGGCGCAGCGCCTGGCAGGGCTGTTGCCCGAGGACGCGCTGCAGGACGCGTTGAAGGGCCTTGGGCCGGAGGAGATCACGGGGCCTGGCGGGTTGTTGACGCAGTTGGCGGGGCGTGTGATCGAGACCGCGCTTGGGGCCGAGCTCAGCGAGCATCTCGGTCATCCGCCGGGCGGGCGCCCTGCCGATGCGAACGTGCGTAACGGCGGCGGCGCGAAGACCGTGAAGACCGATCTGGGGCCGGTGCAGATCCGCACGCCGCGCGACCGCGACGGCTCGTTTGACCCCAAGCTCGTCGCCAAGCGCCAGACGCGGTTGGCGGGCTTGGACGACAAGATCCTGGGCCTCTACGCCGGCGGCATGACCGTGCGTGACATCAGCGCGCACCTCGCCGAGCTGTACGACGTCGATATCGGCCGCGACACGATCAGCAACGTGACCGACGCCGTGCTCGAGGACATCGCGGCATGGCGAACGCGGCCGCTGGAGCGCGTCTATCCGATCGTCTACTTCGACGCGATGTTCGTGAAGGTCCGCGAGGACCGCTCGGTGCGCAGCCGCGCGTGCTACCTCGCTTTGGGGGTGACGTGTGACGGCGACCGCGAGGTCCTCGGCCTGTGGTGGCAGGAGACCGAGGGCGCGAAGTTCTGGCTGGCGGTCCTCAACGACGTGCGCCGCCGCGGCGTCGAGGACGTCCTGATCGCCTGCGTCGACGGCCTCAAGGGATTCCCGGAGGCGATCGAGGCGACGTTCCCGCAGACCTGGGTGCAGACCTGCATCGTGCACCTGATCCGCTCCTCGTTGCGCTACGTCAACTACCGCGACCGCAAGAAGGTCGCCTCGGCGCTGCGACCGATCTACACCGCCCCAAACGCCGACGACGCCCTGATCGAGCTGGAGCGCTTCGAGGCCGAGTGGGGCACGCGCTACCCGCCCACCGCGCAGGCATGGCGCCGCGACTGGCAGCACGTCATCCCGTTTTTGTCGCTGCCCGACGAGCTGCGCCGCGCGGTCTACACCACCAACACGATCGAGGGGCTGCACCGCCAGGTCCGCAAAGCGATCAAGACCCGCGGGCACTTCCCCGACGAGCAGGCCGCGACCAAGCTGATCTGGCTCGCGATCATGCGCGCCGACGCCAAGTGGCAACGCAACCGCACCTGGACAGCACCACGCGCAGCGCTCAAGATCCACTTCGGAGACCGATTCCCAGGCTGACACTCAACATGTCGCCCCGGCCTCACACACAGTTCGTCGGACAGTCTCCCGCTTCACCGTCATCGCGCTGCGACCCGACCGCGAGCTGTCGCTGCCTCAACACGACACGATCGACGATGAGCAGCCGCTGCACCGCCTGCTCGGACAGCCGGCGCTGATCCAATCCCCTGACCCGCGCGACAGCGACCCGCAGCTGCGACTCGTCCTGCAGATTGACTCCGACGACAGCAACGGCATGATCTGGGGCGACTACGGCCGCCTGTACGTATGGATGCACGCCGACGACCTCGCCGCTCGACGCTTCCAACGCGCCATCCTGCACTTCGACCAATAGCCCACCATCCCACGAGCAAAGCCCGCCCGACCTCGCGCGATCTGAAAGCTTTGGCAAGCTTTCCGTCGGTCGCGGTGAGATCGCGCGAGCCGGTCCCCTAACGAGACGCGGGCACCCGGTCCCACTGCCGAACGGCTAAAGGAGCGCCCGCTACCGAACGCCGCGCAGGCATCCCAACGCGCCGAAGACCTGAGATGAGGTCAGATCTTGCGGTAGCGCGCGTCGGCGATCGAGTAGAGCGCGAACCCGATCAGGCCGGTTGCGACGATCCCGAGCAGGATTGGTCCGTAGGAGTAATGCGAGACCTGGCTGAGGGCCCCGTCGAGGCCGATCGCGTTGCGCGGGTTGTAGTTGATCGCGGCCTTGACGAGCCCGTAGCCGACGAGCCCGAAGACGACCATTCGCGCGAGGTGCCCGAAGACGCCAAGCGCGGTGAAGGCGCGCCGGACGTCGCGGCTCATCTGAGCGGTGTTGGAGTCCTTCAGGAACCGCTTGGAGAGGGCGGCGTAGCCCTGGTAGAGCGCGACTCCGATGAGGATGGCGCCGATCGTTGCGACGATCGTCGTGCCACCGGTCCCGTCCAGGATGCCGCCGGTGGTCCGTTTGGGGCTGTTCGTCCCGCCGCCGCTGTTGGCTCCGACGAGGATCTGGACGGCGGTGAAGCTGAGAGCGAGGTACCCGAGGCCGCTTGCTGCGCCTGCGATGCGCTGCCCGGCGCTGTCTGTGTCCTGGGTTCCATGGCCGATCGCGGCGCGACCCAGGCGCCAGAGCGCGTAGCTGGCCAGCCCGATGATCATGGCGATCAGCAGTGCCCGGCCGAAGGGCCGCTCGGCGATTTCCAGCAGTGCGCCGCGCTGGGTCGTCGTCTTGCCGCCAGCTCCGAGCGCCAGTTGGAGGGCGAGGATTCCGATGATGCCGTACGACACGCCGCGAGCGACGAGTCCGTAACGCGCGAGCCACGCAAACTCGCGCCGGCGGGCAACCGCCTCACCGCCGCGCTGCGCACTGCGCGGGACTCCCTGTCTCGCAGCCGCCGTCATGGATTCACTGTTCTCGGCGCGCCCGGCCGGCTCCGCTCATCGCCGGCCCGCTGGGACTGCGCCTCGTGCCGGCGCGTTCGTCGTGGAGTGATCATCGCATGCTCGCGCATGCCTTTAGTAGTAGTGGCGCCGGCTGCCGACGCCTCGGCCGATCGCGCCGCAGACGGCGAGGACCATGCCGACGAACAACGCGATGACGCCCACACCCCAGAGGGCGGCGAGCCCCGGGTTCATGACGGCGATGAGCAGCAGGATGATGCCGAAAACGATCATGCGAGTCTCCTGACCTGAAGGTGCGCACCGGGTGTCCAAAGACGGTCAGGGCCGCGAATCGCGCGGACTTGGATGTGGTTCGCACGATTCCTATCGGCATCGCAGCAGTTCACTTGAGCCGCCAGACCGCGGCCGCACGCCGGCGGCTGGCAAACCCTTGATCGACGCGTCCGAAGCCTCGCCAGTAGCCGGTC
>DATMJM010000429.1:0-3035 GCA_035553935.1 Solirubrobacteraceae bacterium | reverse complement strand
CCTGTCGCCGAGCGACGACGACTCCGACACGGCGAACGCGCCGACCGCGACGGCGCCCTCCGCGACGACGCCCGCGCAGACGACGGCCGGCGGGACGCAGCCCGCGCCCGCGCCGGCCTTCAGGTCGCGGTGGAGGTCGTAGCCATGCAGGTGGATCTCGTCGGTCGTGTCCTGCGAGGAGATCTGGATCCGGGCGCGCTCGCCCTTCTCGACGGTGATCGTCTGCACGCCGCCCACCGGCTGGCCGTCCCGCACGCGGATGCGCTCGAACCCCGGGGCCGGCGCGGGCGCGGGCTGCGTCCCGCCGGCCGTCGTCTGCGCGGGCGTCGTCGCGGAGGGCGCCGTCGCGGTCGGCGCGTTCGCCGTGTCGGAGTCGTCGTCGCTCGGCGACAGGAGCGCGAACGCCAGCACGAGCACCGCGACCGTGCCCGCGACGAGTCCGATGCGCGCGCCGCTGCTCATGCCCGCAGCGTCGTTCGCTCCGCCAGCCAGCGGTCCAGCAGCGCGCCGAGCTCGCTCGCGTCGCGCGCGACCGCGTCGGCCTCGACGAGCTGCTCCGCGCTGTACGGGCCGGTCGCGATCGCGATGACGTAGACGCCGTCGGCGCGCGCGCAGGCGATGTCGCGCGGCGTGTCGCCGATGACCACGGTGCGGCTGCGCGGCCACTCGCCGTCCGCGCGCCCGTCGGGATCGCCCGCGCGCCGGCGCGCGATCTGCGGCAGCATCGCGCGGTCCTCGTTGTCGGAGCCGAAGCCGCCCTGCCCGCGCGCGAAGTGGTGGCCGATGCCGGCCGCCCTGAGCTTCATCCGGGCGATCGGCTCGTAGTTGCCGGTCACGAGCGCGAGCAGCGCGTCGTCGCGCTCGGCGAGGCGCGCGACGAGCTCGTCCATGCCGGGCGCGACGCGCTCTGAGAGGTCCGGCGGGCAGAGCCGCGCGTACGCCTCGCAGGCGGCGATCCGCACGTCGTCGGCGCGCTCGTCGATGTCGCGCGCGGAGATCCCGGCGTGGACGAGCAGGTTGCGCGCGATGTCGGCGTCCGTGCGGCCGGCGACCTCCATCCGGCGCCGCTGCGGCTCGGTCACGCCGTGCACGACGCGCAGGGCCTCGTGGATGGCCGCCGCGTGCGCGTCCGCCGCGTTGATCAGCAGCGTCCCGTCGATGTCGAAGAGCAGGAGCACAGCGGCGTGCGGCTTACGCCCTCGCGAACGAGGTCTCGGCGCCGAGCGATTGCGCGAAGGCGGCGATCAGCCGCGCGCATGCGTCGACGTCGTCGAGCTGCACCATCTCCACGGGCGAGTGCATGTAGCGCAGCGCGATCGACACGCCGCCGGTCGCCACGCCGGCCCGCGAGAGGTGGATCGCGTCGGCGTCGGTGCCCGTCGAGCGCGCGGAGGCCTGCACGGTGAACGGGATCTCCTCGCGCTTGGCGGCGTCGTGCAGCAGCTCGAAGACGACCGGGTTGAGCACCGACCCGCGCTCGATGACCGGGCCCTGGCCGAACTCGTGCTTGCCGACCTCGTTGACGTCGACGCCGGGCGAGCCCGTCTCGTGCGTGACGTCGACGACGATCGCGACGTCGGGCTGGAGGCGAAACGCCGAGGTGCGCGCGCCGCCGAAGGTGATCTCCTCCTGCACGACGCCGAGCGCCGCGACGTCGCCCGGCGCGCCGCCCGCCTCGGCGACGATCCGCGCCGCCTCCAGGGCGATGAACGAGCCCAGCCGGTTGTCCATCGAGCGCGACACGATGCGGTCGTTGCGCAGCTCCACCGGCTCGCCCGCGATCACCGCGACATCGCCGATGCGCACCATCTCGCGCGCCTCGTCGCCGTTGTTGGCGCCGATGTCGATGTGCAGGTCGCGCAGCTTGGGGACCTTCTCGCGCTCCTCGTCGCGCAGCAGGTGGATCGCCTTGCGGCCGGCGACGCCCGGCACGACGCCGTCGCGCGTCGTGATCTGCACGCGCTGGCCGACGAGGATCTGCGGGTCCCAGCCGCCCACGCCCATGAAGCGCAGGAAGCCGTTGTCGTCGATGTGCGTGACGATCAGGCCGATCTCGTCGATGTGGCCGACGACCACGAGGAACGGCGCCGGGCGAGCGGCGCCGGACGTTCCCTTCACCCGCGCGACGGCCGAGCCCATCACGTCGATCTCGACGTCGTCGGTGAAGCGCCGGCCGGCCTCGGCGAAGACGGCGGCGGGCGCGGACTCATAGCCCGACGGGCCCGCGGCGGTCAGGAGCTGGCGGAGGACTTCCGGCAGAGGCATGCCGGGCAGGGTACCCGCGCGGTGGCCGACGGCCGGGTTTGTCAGGATGCAGGCCGCCGCGATGCTCCTCGCCATCCTCATCTTCGCGACGGCGCTCGCCGTGATCGCGTCCGAGCGCGTCAATCGGACGAAGGTGGCGCTCGTCGGGGCCATGCTCGTGGTGCTCACGCAGACGATCGACCAGGAGCACGCCATCGAGGCGATCGACTGGGAGACGATCGGCCTGCTCGCGGGGATGATGCTCATCGTTCGCGTCACCGAGCCGACCGGGGTCTACACGTTCCTCGCGATCCGCGCCGGCCAGCTCGCGCGCGGGCGGCCGTTCGCCGTGGTCATGTCCCTGGCGCTGGCGACCGCCGTGCTGTCGGCCTTCCTGGACAACCTCACGACGGTGCTGCTGATGGTGCCGATCACGTTCCTGCTCGCCGACGCGCTGGACATCGACCCGATCCCGCTGATCCTCATCGAGATCATCGCCTCGAACATCGGCGGCACCGCCACGCTCATCGGCGACCCGCCGAACATCCTGATCGCGGGCGCCACCGGCCTGTCGTTCAGCGAGTTCGTCGTCAACCTCGCGCCGATCGCGATCGTCGCCTTCGTGGTCGTCACCGGGATGCTGTACCTGTTCTTCCGCAAGCGGCTGCGGATCGCGCCCGAGGCGCGCGAGCGCGTGCTCGAGCTCGACGCCCGCCGGTCGATCGAGGACGCCGCCGAGCTCAAGCGCACCCTGCCGGTGCTCGTGCTCACGATCTTCGTCTTCTTCATCC
>DATMJM010000428.1:0-4174 GCA_035553935.1 Solirubrobacteraceae bacterium | reverse complement strand
TCGCGCAGGAGGTCGACGACCGGCTGGTGCACGGCGGCCGTGATCTGCGCCACGCGCTCTGCGCCGACGCCCGGCACGGGCGAGTAGGAGCCCATCCCGCCGGTGTTCGGTCCCGCGTCGCCGTCGACGACATCTCCGGACTCGCCGACGCTGCGCAGGCCGAGGGCGCCGACCTCGTCGTCGTCGGCCCCGAGCTCCCGCTGGTGGGCGGTCTCGCCGACGAGCTGGCCGCGCGCGCGATCAACGTCTTCGGCCCGACCGCCGCGGCCGCGCGGCTGGAGGGATCCAAGGAGTACGCCAAGCAGGTCATGCAGGCGGCGGGAGTGCCGACGGCGCGCTGGAGCGCGGCCGCCGACGTCGACGCCGGCATGGCGGCGATCGAGTCCTATCCGGTCGTGCTGAAGTTCGACGGGCTCGCGGCCGGCAAGGGCGTCGTCATCGCGCTCGACGAGGCCGCGGCGCGCGCGACGCTCGAGGACTTCCTCGTCGCGCGCCGCTTCGGCCCCGGCCGCGTCGTCGTCGAGGAGCACCTCGCGGGCGAGGAGCTCTCGCTGCTGGCGCTCTGCGACGGGGTGCGCGCGCTGCCGCTGGCCCCGGCGCAGGACTACAAGCGCATCTTCGACGGCGACGCGGGACCGAACACCGGCGGGATGGGCTCCTACTCGCCCGTGCCGGGCGTCGGCGCAGAGCGCGTGGCGCAGATCACGGCCGCCGTGCACCAGCCGGTCGTCGACCTCCTGCGCGAGCGCGGGACGCCGTTTCACGGCGTGCTCTACGCCGGGATCATGCTGACCGCCGACGGCCCGAAGGTGCTCGAGTACAACGTGCGCTTCGGCGACCCCGAGACGCAGGCCGTCCTGCCGCGGCTGCGCTCCGACGCCTACGAGCTGCTGCGCGCGGCGACGCGCTCCGGCGGTCTGGAGGGCGTCGCGCTCGAGTTCGCCGACGACTGGGCGGTGACGCTCGTGCTGGCCAGCGCGGGCTACCCGGCGGCCCCGCGCACCGGTGACCCGATCGCGGGCCTCGACGACGTGCCCGAGGGCATCGAGGTCACGCACGCCGGCACGCGGCGCGCCGGCGACGGCGCCATCGTCACCGCAGGCGGCCGCGTGCTGAACGTCACGGCGCTGCGCGCCACGGCGGCGTCGGCGCGCGACGCCGCCTATGCTGCCGCGCACAAGATCGACTTCGCAGGGCGCCAGCTTCGCAGCGACATCGCCCTGCGCGCCGTGGAGAGGATGGGCAAGTGACCGAGCAGGCCGAGCCGACAACGCAGACGGAGGTCGCCGTCGAGCTGGAGCAGATCGACATCGACGCGCCGCGCGTGGGGATCATCATGGGCTCCAAGAGCGACATGGACGTCATGGAGGGCGCGGCCAAGGTCCTGCGCGATGCCGACGTCAAGTGCGAGGTGCGCGTCATGTCGGCCCACCGCCAGCCGGAGCTCGTCGCCGAGTACTGCAAGAACGCGCGGATGCGCGGGCTGCGGGTGGTCATCGCCGGCGCCGGGCTGTCGGCGGCGCTGCCGGGCGTCGCCGCCGCGCACACCGACCTGCCGGTGATCGGCGTCCCCCTGTCGAGCCGGCTGTCGGCGATGGGGGGACTCGACGCGATCCTCAGCGTCCTGCAGATGCCGCCCGGCGTGCCGGTCGCGGCGGTCGGCCTCGACAACGCCAAGAACGCGGGTCATCTGGCGCTGCGGATCCTGCGAAGCTGATCGCGCGTGATCGCGCGCTACACCCGGGCCGAGATCGGCGCCCTGTGGACCGATGAGGCGCGGATGGACGCCTGGCGACGTGTCGAGGTCGCGGCCTGCGAGGCGATGGACGGGCCGACCGAGGAAGACCTCGCGGCGATCCGCGCGGCGACGTTCACCGTCGAGGCGGTGCAGGAGCGCGAGGCGATCACCGACCACGACGTCGCTGCGTTCGTCGACGTGCTGAGCGCGTCGGCGGGCGACGCCGGGCGCTGGATCCACTTCGGGCTGACCTCCAGCGACGTGCTCGACACCGCGCTCGCGCTCCAGCTGCGGGCGGCCGGCGAGGTCGTCCTACGCGGCGCGCGGGAGCTCGCAGAGGCGCTTGCGGCGCGTGCGCGCGAGCACGTCGGGACCGTCTGCGTCGGGCGCACGCACGGCGTCCATGCGGAGCCGACGACGTTCGGCGTCAAGCTGGCGGGCTTTGCGATGGAGGCACGGCGCAACGTCTCTCGCCTCGAGCGCGCGTTCGCGCAGGCCTCCGTCGGCGCTGTGAGCGGCGCCGTCGGCACGTACGCCTCGACCGCCCCGGACTTCGAGCTGCGCGTGCTCGAGCAGCTCGCGCTGCGGCGCGAGCCGGTCTCGACGCAGGTGGTCGCGCGCGACCGCCACGCCGAGCTGCTGCAGGCGATCGCGCTGGCCGGCGCCGGCCTGGAGCGGCTCGCCACCGAGATCCGCCACCTGCAGCGCACCGAGGTGCGCGAGGTCGAGGAGCCGTTCCGGGCCGGCAGGCAGAAGGGCTCGAGCGCGATGCCGCACAAGCGAAACCCGATCACGACCGAGCGGATCACGGGGCTCGCACGGGTGCTGCGCGGCAACGCGAGCGCGGCGGTCGAGAACGTCGCCCTGTGGCACGAGCGCGACATCTCGCACTCGGGCGCCGAGCGCGTGATCCTGCCCGACTCGACGATCCTGCTCGACTACCTGCAGTCGCTCGCGATCCGCGTCGTGCGCGGGATGGTCGTGCACGCCGACCGGATGCGCGAGAACGTAGAGCTGACCTATGGCGCGCTGTTCTCCCAGCGCGTGCTGCTGGCGCTCGTCGAGGGCGGGATGGCGCGCGACGAGGCCTACCGCGTCGTGCAGGAGGCCGCGCAGCGCGCCTGGGACGAGCGCGTGGCGCTGCGCTCGCTGCTCGACCGGCAGCCGGACCTCGGGATCGACCTCGACGCGGTCTTCGACCTCGGCGCGTACACGCGGTACGCCGCCGAGATCGTCGACCGCCTCGATGATCCGGACGTCGCCTAGCGCCTAGTTGGTGATGCAGCGAAACGGCGCCGACGCCGTCAGCGCGTTGGTCGCCAGCGCACCGGCTTCGTCGACTGTGACGTAGCCCTGCGTGAGGGTCGCGGGCCCGAGGATCAGCACGCTCGCCGCGTCTACGGTGATGTCGCCGCTCATCTCGCCGGCGCCGAGGTTGATCCCCTCCTGGGTGCGGGCGTGCAGGAGGACGTCGGGGGGCGCGAGCCGCCGGCCGGCGCCGCCGCATGCCGCCGAGGCGGCCGCGTAGGTCGCGGCGGCGCGCGGCGCGTTCTCGATGCAGCCGCCGCTCACGAGCGAGGTGTTCGCCGGGCACGCCGATGCGTTCGGCCCAGCCGCCGTCTGCACCGCTCGCACGGCCTGGGCAATGATCTCACTGGCGCTGAGGCTGTCGACGCGGTCGGCGTTCAGGCCGACCGCGACGCCGGTCGCGTTCGTGACGAACGGGGCGACCCCGGGCCGCGGCGCCGCGATGTTGTTGCCGCTCTGGATGACGCCGATCAGGCGGCCGGTGTTGGACTGGAAGTCGAACGCCTTGCCCGTCCGCAGGTTGTTGACGCGCAGGCACGGCGTGCTGCGCTTCGGGTCGCCGACTGCGGCGGGCGAGCTCGTGTCGAGGACGGAGCGGCAGCCGTAGATCGCCCCGCCGCCCGCGCCGAGGTTGGACTGGCGCGTGCCGTAGGTGTCACGGGCGGTGCGGGCGATGATCTGCGTCTCGCGCGTCGCGTCACCGCTCGCCGGATTGCGGATTCCCTCGCGGATCGGATCCCGCGTGTCGGCGATCGCGAACGGCGCGCCGATCAGGATCCCCAGCGCGAGAGCCGCCGTGAACACGGTGCGATTGGACATGCTTCCCCTTCCGTCGTGAGCGGTTTTGAACTGGCAACACGCCCGGCCGGGGCTCGATTCGGCCCGCTGCCGCGAGCCCAAAGACGGCCGATCGCGTTGGTAGCCTGCGATGCGTGAGCCCCCTCCTATCCGACCTGCCGCTCGTCGCGTCGGGCAAGGTCCGGGAGATGTACGACCTCGGCGATCGGCTGCTGATGGTCGCCAGCGACCGGATCTCCACCTACGACGTCGTCCATCCGACGCCGATACCCGACAAGGGCACGGTTCTGACCGGCCTGTCGGTGTTCTGGTTCGAGCAGACCGCCGAGC
>DATMJM010000427.1:0-2098 GCA_035553935.1 Solirubrobacteraceae bacterium | reverse complement strand
CTCCTCGCCGCAAGCGTCGCCGCCGCGCCGACGAGGCCCGCGGCGAGCGCGATCAGAATCGTCCTGGCCCTCATGCCGCCACGTTCGCACGCGAGCCGCAGACGAACATGAAAAGCCGATGAGACGACTCTCACGTTGCGTTCACCGCCGTCACATCCGCCCCGGGGAGCCTGCGGTCACAGCAAACGATCAACGGAGGTTCGCATGTCCTTCTCGGCCACCTATCCCGCCGTCCGCACCAAGGTCTCCAACTCCAACAGCAACACCAACTCGGGCCGCGCCCGCCGCCGTCGCCGCGGCCGTCGCCGCCGGATGCGCCGCCGGCCGCGCTCGACCAACAGCTGACCCGGTCCCGTCGCCTCGATCCGAAGGCGGCCCGCCTCCGTGCCTCGCGGCGCGGGGCGGGCCGGCACCGCCCCGTGACCGCCATCCGCTCCCGCATCCGCAGCCTGCTCGTGCTCGACGCCGACGAGCAGGGCTTCGTCGCGTCCGCACCGGTCGTGGCGGTGCGCGAGATCTTCGGCCGCTTCTGGCCCGACGCGCGCCCCTATCGCCGGCAGATCGCGATCGGGCTGGTGTTCCTGCTGCTCGTTCCGGCCATCGAGGCGGCCGAGATCTGGATGTTCAAGCTCGTCGTCGACGAGGTGCTCGTCCCGCAGGAGCTCGCGCCGCTCGTCTATATCGCGCTGGCCTACGTCGGGCTGACGCTGCTCGGCGGGCTGATCGGCTTCGGCGACGACTACCTCGCCGCCTGGGTCGGCGAGCGCTTCCTGCTCAACCTGCGCACGCGCGTCTTCGCCCACGTCCAGGGCCTGTCGCTGCACGCGCTGGACCGCCGCCGCCTCGGCGACCTGCTCTCGCGCCTGACGAGCGACATCCAGGCGATCGAGTCCTTCATCCTGGCCGGCATCGGCGAGGGCCTGTCGGCGCTCGCCCGGATCCTGATCTTCGGCGGCGCTCTGTTCTACCTCGACTGGCGACTGGCCGCGGTGTCGCTAGTCGTCGCGCCGCTGTTCTACGTCCTCGCGAGGCGCTTCTCGACCCTCGTCAAGCATGCCGCGCGCGAGAAGCGCCGCCGCAGCGGTTCGCTGAGCGCGGTCGCCGAGGAGAGCCTCGCCAACGCCGCGCTCGTGCAGAGCCTCAACCGCCAGGACGCCGAGACCGCCCGCTTTCGCCGGCAGGGCGAGCGGATCGTCGAGGCCGAGCTCGCCTCCACCCGGATCAAGTCGCTCTTCTCGCCGCTGATCGACCTTCTGGAGCTGGTCGGCGCGCTGCTCGTCGTCGGCCTGGGAACGTGGGCGCTGACGCGCGGCGACCTGACCCTCGGCGGCCTGCTCGTCTTCCTCGCCTACCTGACGCAGCTCTACGGGCCGGTCCGCGACCTCAGCCGCCTGTCGAACACGATCTTCGCGGCGGCGGCCGGCGCCGAGCGCGTCGTCGAGCTGCTCGAAGAGCGCCCGAGCGTCGTCGACCGCCCGGGCGCGGTCGCGCTGTCGGGCGCGCGCGGCCATGTCGAGCTGCGCGGCGTCACGTTCCGCTATCCCGGCGCCGAGCGCGACGCGCTGGCGGACGTGAGCCTCTGCGTGCAGCCGGGCGAGACCGTCGCGATCGTCGGTCCCAGCGGCGCCGGCAAGTCGACGCTCGCGCGCCTGCTGCTGCGCTTCGACGACCCGGCGCGCGGCAGCGTGCGGATCGACGGCCGCGACCTGCGCGACGTGACGCTGCGCTCGCTGCGCGAGAACGTCGGCCTGCTGGCGCAGGAGACCCTGCTGCCGGACGTCAGCGTGCGCGAGGCGATCGCGTACGGCCGTCCCGAGGCGAACGACGCGGACATCGAGGCGGCCGCCCGCAGCGCCGCCGCACACGAGTTCATCTGCGCGCTGCCCGAGGGCTACGAGACGCCGGTCGGCCAGCGCGGGCGGCGGCTGTCGGGCGGCCAGCGCCAGCGCATCAGCATCGCCCGCGCGCTGCTGCGCGAGACGCCCGTCCTCGTGCTCGACGAGCCCACGACCGGCCTCGACGATCCGCTCGCCCTGCCGGCGAAAGCGGGCGGTCTCGGCGTCCTGGCGGTTGAGGCTCTGCACGAGCGCGGCGTTGG
>DATMJM010000426.1:0-10044 GCA_035553935.1 Solirubrobacteraceae bacterium | reverse complement strand
GTTCGGCAAGTCGCGTGCGAAGAAGATGTCCGTCGACGCGCCGAAGATCACCTTCCGCGACGTCGCCGGCGCCGACGAGGCCGTCGAGGAGCTGCACGAGATCAAGGAGTTCCTCGAGAACCCGAAGAAGTTTCAGGCGCTCGGCGCGCGGATCCCGAAGGGCGTGCTGCTCTTCGGCCCTCCCGGCACCGGCAAGACGCTGCTCGCCCGCGCGGTCGCCGGCGAGGCGGGCGTGCCGTTCTTCTCGATCTCCGGCTCGGACTTCGTGGAGATGTTCGTCGGCGTGGGCGCGTCCCGCGTCAGGGACCTCTTTGAACAGGCCAAGCAGAACAGCCCCTGCATCTGGTTCATGAGAAAGATCCAGAAGCCGATGAACAGCAGGAACGGCAGGATGTAGATCAGCGACGACCACCAGGTCGCGCCGGTGCCCTTGACGTCGAAGGACTGGATCTTGTTCTCCTGCTCGGCCGCCAGCAGCGTCTTGGTCAGCGTGTCGCCGTAGTCGGTGGCGAAGCCGATCTCGTACTGCTTCTTGTCGACCTTCGTGACGATCAGCTCGTTGGCGCGGTTGCGCATCTCGACCGACTTGATCTGGTTGCTGTTGAGCTGCTGCAGGAAGGTGCCGAAGCCCGGATCCTTCTCCTTGTTCGGGCTCGAGATCAGCTGCTGGGCGAAGAACGCCAGGATCACGACGATGAGGATCGGGAAGGCGGCGCTCTTGGAAAAACGGCTCATGGATGCGAGAACCCAGTCGGTCGCGGAGTGGCCAGCGTAGCAGGGGTACGCGAGCGTCCAGCCGATCGGATCAGCCGCTCGACGCCCTCCTGTAGCGCTGTATCGGCAGCTCAGGGCCCGCTCTCGAGCGCCGCGACGTACGGCAGGTTGCGGTAGCGCTCGGCGTGGTCGAGGCCGTATCCGACGACGAAGCGATTGGGGATCTCGAAGCCCACGTAGCGCGGCTCGAGCGCGACCTTCAGCCGCGCCGGCTTCGTCAGCAGCGCGCAGACCTCGATCGACGCCGGGTTGCGCGCGCCGAGGTTGCGCAGCAGATACTGCAGCGTCAGGCCGGAGTCGACGATGTCCTCGACGATCAGGACGTGGCGGCCCTCGAGCGCGACGTCGAGATCCTTGAGGATCCGGACGACGCCCGACGAGTCGGTCGCCGAGCCGTAGCTTGCGACGGCCATGAAGTCCAGCTCGCAGGGAACCGCGATGTGGCGCATGAGGTCCGAGAGGAAGAAGACGGCGCCCTTGAGGACGCCGACGAGCAGCAGGTCGCGCCCCGCGTAGTCCGCGGTGATCTGGCTGCCGAGCTCGCGGACGCGGCGCGCGAGGTCATCGGGCTGGACGAGGATCTCGCCGACGGCGTCGTCGCGCTGCATGAGGGCGGCAGTCTACGAGCCGCTCGGATCGACGAACCGCGCCGGCGGCTGCGGCATCCCGGCGGGCGCGGCGCCCGGCGCCGACCGTCCCGGCGGCGTCGGCTCGACCCGCAGCAGCCCTCTGCTGACCACGGCGCGCGCGCCGTCGCCGAGGTCCAGCGCGCCGTCGCCGAGCTTCAGGATCTCGCCGAGACGTCCGGGCGCGCGGGCGCACAGGCGCCCGGCCGCGTCCTCGGCGAGGCGGCGCACGACGAGGCGGCCGAGCGCCGGCGGCAGCGCCGCGAGGTGCGAGACAGCGATCTGGTCGCGGCCCGCGAGGGCGGTGTCGACGACCTCCTCGAGGACCGCGGCCTCGTCGCGCAGCAGCTCGGCGGTGCGCACGACGTTGCGCTCCGCCGCCGGATGCAGTTCGCGCAGCGCTGGCACGAGCCGGGCGCGCGCGCGGTTGCGCGCGAAGTCGGGATCGTCGTTGGAGGCGTCCTCGCGCCAGGTCAGCCCGCGCGCCGCGCAGTGCGCGGTCGTCTCCTCGCGCGTGACTCGAAGCAAGGGCCGCACGAGCACGCCGTCGCGCTCGGACATGCCCAGCAGCGCGCGGCGGCCGGGCGACGCCGCCAGCCGGTACAGGACCGTCTCGACCTGATCGCTCGCCGTGTGCCCGGTCGCCAGCAGCGCCCCGTGCGACAGCGCCAGCTCGGCGCCGGCGCGCAGGCGCACGTCGCGCGCCCAGGCCTGCAGGTTGCCGGCGTCGTGCGGGCGCTGCGCGCCGTGCACGTCCAGTTCGACGCCGGATCGTTCGCACAGCGCGCGGCAGAACAGCTCGTCGGCGCCGGCTGCGTCGCGCAGGCCGTAGTTGACGTGCAGCGCCCGCACCGCGCCGGGCCCGGCCAGGCGCGTGGCGACGTCGAGCAGGCAGACCGAGTCGCGCCCTCCGGACAGCAGCACCACGACGGGCCGTGCGGCCGGCAGCAGGCCGCTCGCGCGGACGCGCTCGAGCAGGTCCATGAGCTCGAGTCTAGGGTGACCCGAGGGTCGCTCCCTAGGGATGATTCCCAATAGGCAGCGGCGTCGCGCGGGCCGACACTGCCGATCATGGACACGATCTCTGACAGCCCCGCCGCTGCGCCGCCACCGCCGCCGCCGCCGCGCCGGCTCACCCGAACCAGCCGCGACCGCGTGATCGGCGGCGTCTGCGGCGGGATCGGCCGCTACTTCGGCATCGATCCGACGCTCGTGCGGATCGGCTTCGTCGCGCTCGCCCTGCTCGGCGGCACCGGCCTCGTCGTCTACGCGGCCGCGCTGCTGCTCGTCCCGCTCGACGAGGAGGGCGCGGCCGTGCCGGCGTCGCCGCGCGAGCGGGCCACCGCCATCGCGATCGCCGCCGCGGTCGTCTTCGCCGCGCTCGTGCTGGGCGGCTTCGGCTTCTTCTTCGGCGGCGCGCTCGTGCCCCTGGCGTTCCTCGCCCTCGCCGGCCTCGCCGTCTGGTGGCTCGTCTCGGGCGAGCGGCCGGGCGGCAGCCCCGGCGACGTCGCGCGGCGCGCCGCGCTCGGCGTCGCCCTGCTGATCGCCTGCGGCGCGCTCGCCGTCGCGAGCTTCTTCGCCAGCGGCATGGGCGGCGGCGTCGTCGTCGCGGGCATCGTCATCGCCGTGGGCGCGGCGCTCGTAGCCGCGGCGTTCGTCGGCGGGGCGCGCTGGCTCGTCCTGCCGGCGCTCGCCATCGCGCTGCCGCTGGCGTTCGTCGCGGCCGCCGACATCGACCTCGACGGCGGCTTCGGCGAGCGCCGCGAGCGTCCGGCCACCCTCGCCGAGCTGCGCCAGGGCTACCAGCTCGGCGCCGGCGAGCTCGTCGTCGACCTGCGCGAGATCGATCTGCCGGCCGGTGACCACCCGCTGAGGGTCCGCGTCGGCGCCGGGCACGCGCTCGTGCTCGTGCCCGAGGACGTCTGCGTCGCCAGCTCGGCCGACATCGGGATCGGCGCCGTGTCGATCTTCGACCAGACGAGCGGCGGGATCGACGTCGACTGGAGCGACGGGCGCCGCGCACGCCCCGGCAACGCCCGGCTCGTGCTCGAGGGCGACATCGGCGTCGGCCTGCTCGAGGTCGGCCACGACGAGTACGACCGCCGCGACGGGCCGCCGTGGCGCGACCGCGGTCGCCACGTCGCCGCGCACGAGCGCAACACCGGGTGCGCGACGACCGCCTGATGCGCCGCGAGCGGGTGCGACAGATCGACCGGTTCTCGCTCGTCGCAGGCCTCGTGCTGCTCGTCTTCGGCGTCGTCCTGCTGCTGGACCGCAGCGGCAGCCTGCGGCTCACGTTCGCGACGATGGCCCCGCTGGCGTTCGCGGTCGTGGGGGTCATCCTGCTCGTCAGCGGCCTGAGCCGACGAGAATGACGATGCCGATGCCGGACGTCGCCGCCAGCCCTTCGAGCCCGCCAGGCGCAGCCGCGCCGTGGCGCGCGCTGCGCCGCGATCCCGAGCGCGGGATGATCGCGGGCGTCTGCGAGGGAATCGGCCGGCGCCTGGACATCGACCCCCTGCTGCTGCGCATCGTCTTCGGCGCCACCACGCTGGCCAGCGGCCTCGGCCTCGTCGCGTACCTGCTGGCGTGGTGGCTGCTTCCGGCCGACCGCGCCGCCGCGGCGGCGCCGGCGGTCGCGGCCGAGCAGCGGCGCAGCGCGCGCAACCGGCGCGCCGCGCTCGAGGTCGGATCGGGCGTCGGCTGCCTCGTCGTGGCGATCCTGCTCACCTTCCGCGAGCTCGGGCTGCCCTTCTCCGACGCGCTGACGTGGCCGCTCGTGCTCGTCGCCGCGGGCGGCGCGCTCATCTGGCGTCAGTCCGTCGGGCGACCCGGCAGCCGGGTCGCGGCATCGGCATCGGCGCCCGCGGCCGCGGCGCCGCTGCCGCAGGACGCGCCGGGCGAGTCGCGCCCGGCGGTCATCTCGCGGATCGGCATCGGCGTGACGCTCGTGGTCGCGGCGGCCATCGTGTTCCTGCAGTTCAGCGGCGCGCCGGCCGCGGCGTGCACGAGGGCGATGCGGTGTTCTCGCCGCGCCTGGCGGGATTCGTGCTCGACGCCTTCGCGGGCGCCGCCGCGGAAGCCGGCGGCCGCGCGGCGGTCGCCGCCGGCGATGCGCAGCTCGACCAGCTCACGCCGCGCGAGCGCGAGGTCCTGCAGCACATCGCGCGCGGCTACATGTACAAGGAGATCGCCCAGCGGCTCGGCATCTCCGCGAAGACGGTCGAGGCGCACGTCTCGGCCGTGCTGCGCAAGCTGCAGCTCTCCAGCCGCCATGAGCTGTCGCGGTGGGCGGCGGCGCGGCGGATCGACTGACGGCGCGCGGGTCAGCCGCTGCGGCGGCGCCGGCGACGGCCGATCAGCAACAGCAGGATGCCGGCTGCAGCGATCGCGGCCGGCACCGCGGGGTTGGCGAGCGTCTGGCGCAGCTTGCCCGTCGCCTCGGCCTGCACCTGATGCAGCTGCTCCTTGCGCTCCTCGACCCTCTCGTGGACCTGCGCCTTGATGTCGGCCTTGTGCGCCAGGGCCTCGACGGTGGCGCCGAGCTCCTCCCGCGTCTCCTCGATCTGATCGAGCAGCGCAGCACGCTCGGTGGCGGGCTCCCCGGCGGTGGCGTCGTCCTGCGGCGGTGGTAGCGGGTCTGGCTCTGTGGCGCTCATCGGCCCACGGCTACCCGCAGCTGCGAGCGGGCCAAACCGTGCCCGGCGCGCCGGCAGCCTGGCAGCAGCCCGCTACGGCTCCGGCCCCAGGCGCGCGAGGAACAGCTCGGTGACGTGGCTGAAGCCCTTCAGGCGCACGTCGCCGATGTGCTCGAACTCCAGATGCGGCCCGGCCGCGTCGACGATCTCGCGCGTGACGAGCACCTCCCCCGCGCCCGACCGCGCCCGCGCGTCGTCGGGGAGCGTGTGCTCGACGTCGGGGACGAAGCGGTCCACGACGTCGACGGCCTGCGCGTCGCCGAGCTCCTCGGTCATGCGCGCGTAGCGGCACGCCCTGGCGCATGAGCGGCTCGTGCACGTACATGTGAAACAGGCGCACCTCGGCCTCGGCGATCTGCGCCAGCGCCTGGCCCTCGACGCGCACGAGCTGCAGGAAGGCGACGAGCGGAAGCCCGGCCGCGAGCACGGCCGCGGAGTAGCGCAGCATCTCGATCCGCTCTCGGTGATGCGGTCGACCGCGGTCGCGGGCAGGCCCAGCGTCGTGAGGACGCGCTCGATGAGCGCCGGCCGGCTCCAGGCCGGTGTCGGCGACGGCCTGCTCGAGCGTGTGGGTCGCCCGCGGCGGCGCGAACAGCCCCTGCAGGTAGCCGAACGCGAGCCGGCCGCTGTCGCCGGCCGCGCGGATCTCGTCGAGCGAGTGGCCGCGCCCGCGCATCCTGCGACGAGCCGCGCGTGCGCGACGGCGTCGTCCGTCCACGTCCCGTCGTACTGCGGGACGAGCCCGCGGGCGAGCCATCGGCGCAACGTCGCAGGCGTCGTGCCGGTGTCGCGAGCGACCTGCGCGGCCTACGGCGGGCGTTCGTCCACGGTCGGGCTCAGATCACGATGACGGCGGGACCAGAGCCCCGCCGTCTGCGGGCGATACGGCCCGCTGCCTCGGTCGACGGCGCTCGTCTTCGTACCGGCGGCGCCTTGCGGGTGGGCGAGCCACCCACTCTTCGACCTGGTAGACGATGCATACGCCTCGAGCGACGCGCTGTCAACGACGCTTAACGTAGACGGTCAGACCTTCAGGTGCGGGTACTCGGCCTCGACCACCGCGCGGTACTGCGCGTAGACCGGCTTCGTGATCGGGATGAGCGCGAGCGCGGCCTTCACGTCGCCGCTGGTCTTGATGCGCCGGCGGGCGATCGCGACGGCGACGTTCTCCTTGCCCTGGAAGTACTTGTTCGCCACCTCCGAGGACATCGACATCTTGACCTTGGGCTTCCAGTCGATCTCGTCGTCCCACTGCCAGTACAGGCAGCCGTCCTCGCCCTCCTCGGCGGCGCGGATGTTGACGACCATGTCGACGTCCTTGAACTCGAAGCGCTGCGGCACGTCGGCATCGCGCAGCTTCGGGCCCATGTCGGGATCCTCGCTCATCATCGTGAAGATCCGGTCCATGACCGTCCGGAACTCCTTGGGACCGCTGAACTCGGCGCCCATCGTGCGACCTCCTTCGTAGGTGGCTAGGACCCGGCGCCCGGCGGCTTGCTCGACGGCCGGGGGGCGCGCTTGACCGCCGCCGGCTTGGCGGCCGGACGCTTTGCGGCGGACTTGGCGGCGGCGGGCTTGGCGGCCGCGCTCTTGGCCGCCGCCGACTTGCCGGGTGCACGGCGGCGCGACGCCGCGGCGGGCTTCGGCTTGGACTCGAGCGCCGCGACCCGCGCCGTGAGCGCATCGAGCTCGGAGCGCAGGGCCTTCATGTCGGCCTCGGTCGCGGGGCGCAGCTCGTCGACCGCGCCGCGCAGGCGCCCGGCGGTGTTGCCGAGCTCGTCGAGCAGCTCGCCGATCCGCTCGCGCGGGATCTGGTTCTTGAAAGCCTGATCGACCGCATCGCGCACGGCGTCGGCGCGCGAGGCGTTCTTCTTTTTGGCCATGCGTCGATCATATGGCGCTCCCGGATGCCCGTCCACATACACCCCACAGCCGAGCTGGCCCCCCGCGCGCTGCTGCCGGGCGACCCGGGACGGGCGCTCGCGCTCGCGCAGCTCGTCCTGACGGAGCCGCGGATGTTCAACCACAACCGCGGGCTGTGGGGCTACACCGGCACTGCCGCCGACGGCGAGCCGCTGACGATCCAGAGCACCGGGATGGGCGGACCGAGCGCCGCGATCGTGCTCGAGGAGCTGTGCGATCTCGGCCTGCGCGTCGCGATCCGCGTTGGCACGTGCGGCGCGCTGGACGGCGGCCTGCGGCTCGGCCAGCTCGTGGTCGCCGATGCGGCGCTGGCAGCCGACGGCGCGAGCCGGGCGCTCGGCGCCGACGGCCGCGTCGACGCGGACGTGGGGCTCGTCGCGGCGCTGCGGGACGGGGCTGGCGCAGGCGCGCGCACCGGGCTCGTGGCGTCCAGCGACCTGTTCTACGAACGCCGCCCCGATCGGTCGCACGCCTGGCGCGCGCAGGGCGCGCTCGCCGTCGAGATGGAGGCGGCGGCGCTGCTGCGCGTCGGCGAGCTGCGCGCTGTCCGCGTAGGCTGCCTGCTCGCCGTCAGCGACGTCTTCGATGCCGACGGCGCGCGCCGCAGGATCGGCTCCGACGAGCTGCTGCGGGCGGCCGAGGAGCTCGGGGGGGTGGGTGCCGGCGCGCTCGGGGCGGCCTGATCGGCGCCTGCCGCGGGGCCTCCCCCGCGAGCGCCACTGCGTCGGGGCAAGCGCCGCTGCGGACGCTAGCCGGTGACCTTCAGGCGCTCCTGGCGCGACGACATGGGCTTGGTCGCGCCCGGCAGCGCCTTGTGCAACGCGGCGAGCTCCTTCGTCAGCGTCCCGAGCTGCTGCTCGATCGCCTCCAGGCGCACATCGATGGCCGACGCGCTCGCGACCCCGCGCAGCCGCTCGTCGAGCCGGTCGAGGCCGTCCTCGATCCCCTCCAGGCGCTGGGAAACCGAGCGCACGCGGCGCGTGAGCCGCTCGATGTCGCCGGCCGACGGCAGCATGAGCGCGCCGAGCGCCGCCTCCTGCGCGCTACTCGCCTTCTCGCGGGCGTCGAATGCACGCTGGATTGCACCCGCGACGAGCGGGTTGGCCATGAGGTCCTCGGCGAGCTTGCCGAGGGTGTCCTCACCCTGCTTCGTCAGCCGCTCGCGCAGCCCGTCGGCGTCGTCGTCGTCGCTCATGGGGGCCAGAATCCTCCTGATTGCGGGGCGCACGCAGGCTACCGCAGTGCATTCCCTCGCGAGCGCGCGTGTTGAAGAGTGGCGCCGGCGACCCGCGCGCGACGCCCGGCGCGGCGGTCGTTCTGTCCTGACCGCGCGCTGGAATGTAGCTTCGCTCGCGCTGGCTTAACCGGGGTTTACGTCCGACGTCGATTCACGGTAGTGTGCCGCGCACGCGCATCGGGCTCGCGTACTCGGGACACCTCCAGGGGGGAGATGCAGGGACACATGCACCACAAGCGTAGGCTGCTCATCGCCTTGGCCCTGACCGGCGGGCTCACCGTCGGTCTGGGGACCTTCGCCTCACCTGCGAACGCCGTCGTTCGCACCTTCGAGGTCACGGGGATCCTCGGCAAGAAGACGATCACGCTGGACATCGGCGCGGACACGCCGATCGACCAGATCAGGCTCCCGGGCGTCAACCTCGGGGCGATCCTCAGCATCCGGGAGATCACGCCGGTCCAGGCGCCGCCGTCCACCGGCACGCCGTCGCTGTCGATCAAGCCGACGGCGCCCACGCAGATCGCACCCGTCGTCCCGGCCGCGCCCGTGACGGAGGCCCAGCCGCAGGCGCAATCCGGCAAGAAGAAGGGCAAGCCGTCCGTGGGGCAGCCGGTCTTCGATTCCGCCGGTCGCCTCCTCCGCGCCGCGAAGCCCGAGCGCGCGCGCCCCGAGCGGACGAAGCTGCGCTTCTCCAGCGGCGTCCCGACGATGCAGAACCCGACGCTCTCCCTGGCGAGCCTCGGCCCCGTCCCGGTCGGCGTCCCGAACTTCTTCATCAACAAGTTCCGCATCCCGCCGTTCCTGCTGTCGATCTACCAGGCCGCCGGCATCCAGTACGGCATCCGCTGGGAGGTCCTGGCCGCGATCAACGAGATCGAGACGGACTACGGCCGCAACCTGAACGTCTCCTCGGCCGGCGCGATGGGCTGGATGCAGTTCATCCCGTCGAGCTGGAAGGCGTTCGGCGTCGACGCCAACAGCGACGGCAAGAAGGACCCCTACAACCCGTTCGACGCGATCTTCGCGGCCGCCCGCTACCTCAAGGCGGCCGGTGCCGACACCGACCTGCGCAAGGCGATCTTCGCCTACAACCACGCCGACTGGTACGTCGACTCGGTGCTCATGCGGGCGCGCTTCATCGGCGGCATGCCGGCTGACCTGGTCGGCTCGCTCAGCGGGCTGACGCAGGGCCTGTTCCCGGTGCATGCCGCGGCGAGGTACGCCGACGACATCTCCGAGCGCGAGGCGCAGCGCCGCGTGGCGCGGGGCAAGAACGCCGCGCTGCCGGTCGAGTCCAAGAGCAACCGCCGCGGGATCAACATCTTCTCGAAGCCGGGTGCGCCGGTCGTCGCCGTCCAGGACGGCAAGATCGTCAAGGTCGGCGAGAACGCGCGGCTTGGCAAGTTCGTGCAGCTGCGCGACGTCTACGGCAACACCTACACGTACGCCGGCCTGAAGAAGGTCGCCGCGCAGGTGCCCGTGCCGAAGGAGAAGACGCAGTCCAAGGAGTCGATCGCCAAGGAGCTGGCGCTGCCCAAGCGCGATGCCGCGCCGAAGCAGCCCGCGAGCGCAGCCGACACGGCCCGCAAGGCGACGTCGAAGGTCAAGGCCGCCGTCAAGGCTCCGGCCGACGCGGTGCAGGCCCCGACCGACACCGCCAAGGAGCGCCTGTTCGCCAACCCGACGCGCCCGAAGGCGCTGACCGCGGGCGGCAAGCAGCAGATCATGGAGTCGGAGTCCGCGCTGGCCGCCGGATCGAGCGTGAAGTCCTACTTCACCGGCGTCT
>DATMJM010000425.1:0-3055 GCA_035553935.1 Solirubrobacteraceae bacterium | reverse complement strand
ACGGGGGGACGACCCTGCTGCAGCTCGAGCAGGCGATCGACGGCTACGCCGACGCGCTCGGCCTCGACGCGCGCTTCTTCCAGACCAACCACGAGGGCGAGTTCGTCGAGGAGCTGCATCGCCTGTCGGATCTCGCCGACGGCGTCGTCGTCAACGCCGGCGCCTGGTCGCACTACTCGCGCGCGATCGGCGACGCGCTGCAGTTCGCCGGGATACCCGCCGTCGAGGTGCACATCTCCGACGTCATGAAGCGCGAGCCCTGGCGCCACGTCTCGGTGCTCGCCGAGCACTGCGTCGGGACGGTCGCGGGCAAGGGCGTGGAGGGCTATCGCGACGCGCTCGAGCTGCTGTGCCGCGAGCTGGCGCAGTGACCGCTCGCCGGACGGCGCTCGAGGCGAGGCTCGCCGAGCGCGAGCTGGATGCCCTGCTCGTCTCGAACCTCGTCAACGTGCGCTGGCTGACGGGCTTCACCGGATCCAACGGCGCCGCCGTCGTGGGCGCCGGCGGGCCGCGCTTCGTGACGGACTTCCGCTACCTGACGCAGGCCGCTCAGCAGCTCGACCCCTCATGGGAGCGAGAGATCGCGACGGAGCTGCTCGCGCGCGTCGTCGAAGGGCTGCCGGACGGGCCCCTCAAGCTCGGCTTCGACGACGCCCACGTGACGGTCGCGCAGCACGCGCAGCTCGCGCGCCTGACGGCCGATCGCGCCGTCGAGCTCGTCGCCGCGGGCGGGCTCGTCGAGGCGCTGCGCGCCGTCAAGGATGCCCCCGAGATAGAGCGCATCCGCGCTGCGGCGCAGCTCGCCGACGAGGCGTTCGAGGAGGTCGTCGGCGCCGGCGTCGTCGGCCGCACCGAGCGCGACGTCGCACTGGACCTCGAGATCGCGATGCGCCGCCGCGGCGCCGACGCCGTCTCGTTTCATCCGATCGTCGCCGCCGCCGACCACGGCGCGCGGCCGCACGCCGAGCCACGCGACGTGCCGATCCCGCCGGACACGCTCGTCGTGATCGACTGGGGCGCGCAGCTGGACGGCTACGCCTCGGACTGCACGCGCACGGTCGCGACCGGCGAGCTGGACCCCCGCGACCGCGCGATCTACGACACCGTCCTCGCCGCCCAGGAGGCGGCGCTCGCCGCCGTCCGGCCCGGTCCGACCGGCCGCGAGGTCGACGCCGTCGCGCGCGCGATCATCGACGGCGCCGGGCACGCCGAGCATTTCGGCCACGGCCTCGGGCACGGCGTCGGGATGGAGGTCCACGAGGGCCCGCGCCTGTCCAAGCAGGGCAAGGACCCGCTCGCCGCCGGCAACGTCGTGACCGTCGAGCCCGGCATCTACATCCCCGGTGCGGTCGGCGTGCGGATCGAGGATCTCGTCGCCGTCACGGCCGGCGGCTGTGAGGTGCTCAACGGGCTGCCGAAGGCGCTGCGGACCGTCCACTAGCCGACGCCGCCGGTCAAGCACGACGGGGCGCGCGCCGATTGCGTGCAGGTGAGCGCGAGGTTCCGCAGCGAGGCGCCGTGGTGGGTCGCCGCCGTCGCCGGCGTGCTGCTGATGAGCTGGCTGGCGCTGCAGGGCTTTGCCTGGAACGACTACGAGCACGAGGCGGCGCCGGCCTTCGAAGCCCTGAGCGCGGGGGACGTCACGGCCTTCTTCTCGCAGGTCCCGGCATACGGCGGCTCGCTCGTGCTGCGCGCACCGTTCGCGGCCGTCACCGCGGCGCTCGGCGGCGGTGAGCTCGCCGTCTACCGCGCGGTCTCGATCCCGGGCGTCGTCGCGCTCGGCGTGCTCGGCGTGATGCTCGTGCGCCGGATGGCAGCGCGCGGCCGCCCGGCCGGCGGCCGCGCGCTCGTCTTCGGTCTCTGCGTCCTCAACCCGATCACCGTGCACGCGCTGGAGATCGGCCATCCGGAGGAGCTGCTGTGCGCGGCGCTCGCGATCGGCGCGCTGCTCGCCGCCATCGACGGCCGCGCCGTGCCGAGCGCCGTCCTGCTCGGGCTCGCGGTCGCCACGAAGATGTGGGCGGTGCTCGCGATCGGGCCCGTGCTCCTCGCGCTGCCGGACCGCCGCGTGCTCGTGCTCGCCGGCGCGGGCGCCGTCACGATCGCCGTGCTGGCGCCGATCATGCTCATCGGCGGGGCCACGACGACGCTCGTCACGGGCGCGAGCACGACCGGCCACATCTTCGTTCCGTGGCAGGTCTTCTGGTTCCTCGGCGAGAGCGGCCACGTGGTCATCGGGGGCAACGGCCTGCCCAAGCCCGACGGCTATCGCGTGCCGCCCGAGTGGCTGTCGCCGTTGACGCACCCCTTCATCGCGTTCCTCGTCGTGCCGCTGTCGCTCGCGTGGGCGCGCGTGCACCGCGCCGTGCCGCGCTTCGGCGGCGAGCAGATCCTGCTGCTGCTCGCGCTGCTGCTGCTGCTGCGCTGCGTACTCGATCCGTGGAACGTCGTCTACTACGAGCTGCCCTTCCTCATCGCGCTGCTGGCCTGGGAGGCGCTGTGCCGTCCCGAGCGCCCGCCGGTGATCGCGCTCACCGCGACCGCCCTCACATGGCTCACCTTCCAGCGCGCGCCGGAGCTCCTCAGCCCCGACATGCAGTGCGTGCTGTTCCTCGCGTGGTCGCTCCCGCTCGCCGTCTGGCTTGCCCGCACCGCGTTCGCCTCCGGCGGCGCCCGCGCCGACTCGCGCGCGCGGCCGGCGCGCCTGCGCGCGGCAGAGGTCTGACGCCGGACAAGGAGAACCCACGGGCCGGGCGGGCGCCTTTAGGCTGGCGCGATGGCGGGGAAGGGCAGGCAGGACGGGCGCAGCGTGTCCACCGGCCGGATCGCGGTCGGCAAGGTCGTGCTCGACGTCGGGGCGCCTGCGGGGACGACCGTCAGGGCGGTCCGCGTGCGCGCTGCGCCGCCGCCGCCCGAGCTCGTGGCAGCGCTGCGCGCCGAGCGGCCGCCGCCCGCGCAGGTCGTCGAGGAGGCGGTCGAGACCGCCGAGAAGGTCACCGGCGAGGTCGACCACGCAGCCAGGCTCTTCACGCGCGTCGTCCGCGGCGAGCTCGAC
>DATMJM010000424.1:0-6963 GCA_035553935.1 Solirubrobacteraceae bacterium | reverse complement strand
GCCCTCGCCGCGCTGCCGACCCGCACCGTCGAGCTTGCGACCGGCCGGTGGCGAACTCGTGCGACGCCGTGAGCCTGCGCGCGGCCTGCGCCGCGGCGGCGAAGCGGTGGTCGCGCTCGAGGTACTCGACGTAGCGCACGGCGACCGGCGCGAGCGTGTCGCGGCCGGCGAGCGCGCGGCGCTGTTCGCGGGCGGCGGCGTCATATTCGTGCAAACCGGCGAGTGCGCGCGCCGCACCGGCGTCCAGCCCCGGGTCGTCGTCGAGCTGCTGGGCGCGGCGGTAGAGCTGCAACGCCCGGCGGAAGTGCGTGCGCGCCGTGAAGGGCTGCAGCAGCTCCTCGTGGCCGTAGCCGAGCCGCAGCAGCGCGTCGGCCTCGCCCGACCAGCCGAGCGGTGAGCCGGGGATCTCGCGCTGCAGGCGCCGGAACGTCGCGATCGCGGCCTGCCTCGGCTCGCCGTCGGTCTCGATCCCGTGGCGCGACTCGTACTGGCCCTGCATCCACGCCGCCGTCGGATCGTCCGGGCACAGCCGGTCCGCGAGCATGAGCTCGTCGCGGACGACCTGCTCGTCGGCGTGGGGATCGGTGGAGACGAGAAACGCCAGGTTGCGCTGCGGCACGCACGCGCGCCCGGCGCGAGCGCGATGCAGCAGCGCGAACGCGACGGCCGGCGCGCCGGGGAACGCGTCGCCGTGGTCGGACGCCGCCGCGAGCACGAGCAGCGCGGCGACGTCGTTCGCCAGGCCCTCGCGCCGCTCGGGCGGCGCGCCGCGCAGCGCGGCGTCGAGCAGCGGCTCGAGCTGCGGGTAGCGGTACGGGTAGACGGCGCCGCCGGAGCGCCGCTCGCTGGTGATCGCTGCGGCGTCTGCGGCCAGCCGCACGATCGCGCTCGCGCGCCGCGCTCCGGCGAGGTCGCGCAGCGCCGCGGTCAGGGTGCTGCGCATGCGCCGCACGTCGTCCAGCAGCCCGTCCGCCTCGGCGCGCTGCGCGAGCGCCGAGCCCGGGCTGAAGGCCGGCAGGACCTGCAGCGGCAGGCCGGGCTTCGCAGACGTCGGCGCGCGTGCGCTCGCCTCCGGGTCGACGGGCTGGCGACCGGCGGCGATCGCCGCCGCCAGCGGGAAGCCGAGGAGCACGGCGAAGCACGCGAGGACGACCGGATCGACATGCACGCGCCCCGGTCGAGCCTTCCCCATGGGCGCAGTATCCCTGCGACGCGGGATGTCAGAGCAGCTCGCGCACCCGCTCGGCGCGGTGGTCGAAGATCGCAGCGAGGTCGCGCCGCACGACGAGCGCGTCGGCCAGCGCGCCGAGCGGCCCGAAGCCGATGCGGTAGCGCACGACGTCGCGCATGATCGTCTCGTCGCCGTCGGCCTCGAAGCTGTGCGTGTGGTGCCACAGTGCGTAGGGCCCCGTCCGCTGCGCGTCGACGAAGCGGTGCGGCGGGTCCCACTCCTCGATCTCCGTCAGCCAGCTGACCGGCACGCCGTGCACGCGCAGGCGGTAGCGGATCAGCGTGCCGCGGCCCATCGCGATCGGGGCCGGCGTGACGACGCGGAAGCGCAGCAGCGGCGGGGTGATGGCCTCGAGGTTGTGCGCGTCGGCGAAGAACCCGAAGACCTGCGCGGGCGTGCCCGGTAGGCGCTGCTCGCGCTCGAGGATCCGGACGCCCATGCAGGGGTTACGCTGACAGACCGATGGAGGATCTTCGAACGGCCCCCGTGCCGCCGCTGGGCGACCACGACCGGGTGCGCGGCGACGAGACCGGCGCTCTGGTCATCTTCTACGCGGACTTCACATGCCCGCGCTGCGCGCTCGCACACGAGCGGCTCACGGCCGCGGGCGCGCGTGTCGCGTTTCGCCACATGGCGCTGCGCGCCAAGCACCCGCGCGCCGTGCCGGTCGCCTGTGCGGCCGAGGCGGCCGCGGCGCAGGGCTGCTTCTGGCCGTTCGCGGACGCGCTGTACGCAGATCAGGGCCGCCTGGACGATCCCCACCTGTGGGAGCGCGCGCGGGCGCTTGGCCTCGACGTGGGCCGGTTCGACGCCGATCGCCGCGCACCCGAGGCGGCGGCGCGCGTCCAGCGCGACACGCGCGCCGCGCTGGCCGCGGGAGCGACGACCACGCCGACGCTGATCCTCGGCGATCAGCTGCGTCCCGGAGTTCCCGACAGCGACCTGCTGGCGCAACTGGGCTACGATGAGCAGGTTCGTATATCGAAGGCACGATAAGACGCAGGCGCACCGAACAGACGGGTGCGCCCGAAACAAAAGGACAACTTCATATGAGTACTGCCGAGACCCGTGTCTCCGTCGAGATCGCAGGATCCGAGATCTCCTTCGAGACCGGCAAGATGGCCAAGCAGGCCTCCGGCGCCGTCGTCGTCCGCCAGGGCGACACCATGGTTCTGAGCACAGCGACCGCGGGCAACCTCCGCGACGTCGACTTCCTCCCGCTGACGGTGGACGTCGAGGAGCGCATGTACGCAGCGGGCAAGATCCCCGGCTCGTTCTTCAAGCGCGAGGGCCGCGCGACCGAGAAGGGCACGCTCATCGCCCGCATGATCGACCGCCCCCTGCGCCCGCTGTTTCCCAAGGGCTGGCGCCGTGAGACGCAGCTCGTCTCGCTGACGCTGAGCGTCGACCACGTCCATCCCTTCGACATCCTGGCGATGAACGGCGCGTCCGCCGCGCTCATGATCTCCGACATCCCGTACCCGACGCCGGTCTCCGCCGTGCGGATCGGCAAGGTCGAGGGCAACTTCGTCATCAACCCCAACGAGGACGACCTGCTCGAGCGCTCCGACCTCGACCTCGTCGTCGCGGGCACCGAGGAGGCCATCCTCATGGTCGAGGCCGGCGCCAACGAGGTCTCGGAGGCCGAGATCCTCGACGCACTCGACATCGCGCACGGCGAGATCAAGAAGCTGTGCGCGCTGCAGCACGAGCTGCGCGAGAAGGCCGGCAAGGAGAAGATGGAGATCGAGGTCCCGCAGGTCGACGAGGGCCTCTACAACGCCGTGCGGGAGTCGCACGGCGCCGCGCTCGACGAGGCGACGCAGATCTTCGACAAGCTCGAGCGCCAGAGCGAGTCCGCACGCATCATGGAGGAGGCGGTCGCGGCGCACTCGGGCGATCCCGAGGATCCCGACTACGACACGCGCCGCGCCGCCGCGCAGATGGCGGTCGACAAGCTCGAGAAGACGATCATCCGCCAGCGCATCGCCGTCCACAAGAAGCGTCCCGACGGCCGCTCGGAGAACGAGATCCGGCCGATCTCGATCGACGTCGGCGTGCTGCCGCGCGCGCACGGCTCGGCGCTCTTCACGCGCGGCCAGACGCAGGCGATGTCCGTCGCCGCGCTGGGAACGCTCAAGGAGGAGATGCGCCTCGACACGCTCGGCCTCGAGACGAAGAAGTACTACTTCCACCACTACAACTTCCCGCCGTTCTCCGTCGGCGAGGCCGGCTTCATGCGCGGCCCGAAGCGGCGTGACATCGGCCACGGCGCGCTCGCCGAGCGGGCGCTCGCGTCGATGGTGCCGTCGATCGACGAGTTCCCCTACACGATCCGCGTCGTCTCGGACATCCTGGAGTCCAACGGGTCGTCCTCGATGGCGTCGGTCTGCGGCTCGTCGCTGTCACTGATGGATGCGGGCGTGCCGCTCAAGCGGCCCGTCGCCGGCATCGCGATGGGGCTCATCAAGGAGGGCGACGAGTACGTCGTGCTGACCGACATCGCCGGCGTCGAGGACCACCTCGGCGACATGGACTTCAAGGTCGCCGGCACGAGCGAGGGCATCACCGCCCTGCAGATGGACATCAAGATCACCGGCGTCACGTTCGAGATCCTGCGCGACGCGCTGACGCAGGCGCTCGAGGCGCGGACCTTCATCCTCGCCGAGATGGCGAAGGTCATCGCCGAGCCGCGCCCCGAGCTCTCCGAGCACGCGCCGCGGATCATGACCGTGCAGATCGACACGGACAAGATCGGCCTGCTGATCGGCAAGGGCGGCGAGACGATCCGCGGCCTCGCCGAGGAGTTCGAGTCGCAGATCGACGTCAACGACGACGGCCAGGTGCTCGTCTACTCCGCCAACGGCACGCTCGGCGAGGCGCTCGCGGAGCGCATCCGGTCGATGACCAAGGAGGTCGAGGTCGGCGACGAGTACCCGGCCGCGAAGGTCGTCAAGACGACGACGTTCGGCGCGTTCGTCGAGCTCTCCAAGGGCACCGACGGCCTGCTGCACATCTCCAACGTGTCGCCCGGGCAACGCGTCGACGCCGTCGAGGACGTGCTCAACAAGGGTGACGAGATCCACGTCAAGGTCGTCGAGGTCGACCGCGAGCGGGGCCGGATCGGCCTGCGCCTGGCGAAGGACCCCGACATCGCGGGCAAGACGAAGGAGGAGCTCGTCGCGGTCGGCAACGGCGGCGGCGGCTCACGCCCCCCGCGCGACCGTGACCGCGGCCCGCGCGGCGGAGGCGACCGCGACCGCGGACGCCGCGGCTCGGGCCGGCCGCGCCACGGCGATCCCGACCGCGGCTGAGCCTTGCGCGGGGAAGCGATGACCGCCGCCGCTCGCGGTCGGCGAGCGACGGCGCGCGGTCGTGGCTGAAAACGAGCTGACGGTCCTGGACTCCGGCGTCCGGGTCGTGACGGAGGCGATGCCCGCCGTCCGGTCCGTGACGCTCGGGTTCTGGATCGCCACGGGGTCGGCGAACGAGACGGAGGCCGAGGCCGGCCTGTCGCACCTCGTCGAGCACATGCTCTTCCGCGGGACCGACCGCTACGGCTCGCTGGAGATCGACCAGATGTTCGACGCCATGGGCGCCGAGCTGAACGCCGGCACGTCGAAGGAGAACACGTCGGTGTACGCGCGCGTCATCGACGAGCACGTGCCGCAGGCGTTCGACGTCGTCGCCGACATGGTCTGGCATCCGCGGATGCAGGAGTCCGACCTCGCCAACGAGCGCGAGATCGTGCTCGAGGAGATCGCGATGTACGAGGACGAGCCGCAGGAGCTCGTGTTCGACGCGATCGGCGAAGCCGTCTTCGGCGATCATCCCCTGGGCCGCGCGGTCATCGGCCGGGCGGACGTGATCGCGGGGACGTCCGCCGAGGGGCTCGCCCGGTTTCATGCCGAGCACTACGCGCCCGCCGACATCGTGATCGCGGCCGCGGGTTCGCTCGAGCACGAGGCGATCGTGGAGCTCGCGCAGGCGATCGACATCCCGCAGCGCCCGCCGGGCCCGCGCGTGCCGCACGTTCCCTCGCAGCTGCCGCCGCGCCTGCGCTTTTTGCGCAAGGACACCGAGCAGTACCACCTGACGCTCGGCGCGCCGGGGCCGGCGCGCAACGACGACCAGCGGTTCGCCGCGCGCGTGCTCGACAACATCGTCGGCGGGACCTCGTCGTCACGGCTCTTTCAGGAGGTGCGCGAGCACCGCGGGCTGGCCTACAGCGTCTACTCCTTCCAGGCGCTGTTCGCGGGCGTCGGGCAGCTCGGGATCTACCTCGGCACGCGGCCCGACAACGTCGTCGCCGCGCTGAAGGTCGTCGCCGACGAGCTCACGCGGCTGCGCGAGGACGGCGTGACTCCGGAGGAGCTCGAGCGCTCCAAGGAGAACGTCAAGGGCCGCATCGTGCTGTCGCTGGAGTCGACGGCGTCGCGCATGAACCGCCTCGGTCTGGCGGTTCTCGGCGACCTGCCGCTGCTGACGATCGACGAGGTCGTCGAGCTGCTGGACGGCGTCACGATCGACGAGGTCAACAGCCTGCTGCGCGAGCGCCTCGCGCCCGAGCGGCTCAGCGCCGCCGGGGTCGGACCCGACGAGGACGTCTTTCGCGCCGCGATCGAGCCGGTCGCGCCGGACCTGGTCGCCGGCGCCGTCGCATGATCCGCGTAGCGGTCGCCGGCGCCGCGGGCCGCATGGGACAGGCCGTGGTCGCGGCGGTCGAAGGCGCCGACGACATGCGGCTGACGGGGCGCGCCGATCCCGCGCTGGGGACGTCGCTCGCCGACGTGCTCGGCGACGCGGACGTCGTCGTGGACTTCACGCGCCCGGAGGCCGCGCTCGACAACGCGCTTGCGTGCCTCGAGGCGGGCGTGCACGTCGTGATCGGGACGACCGGGTTCGACGCGGGCGCGCTGCGCGACGCCGCTGCCGGCGCTGCCGCCAACGTCTTCCTCGCCCCGAACTTCGCGATCAGCGCCGTGCTCATGATGCGCTTCGCGGCCGAGGCCTCGCGCCACATGGCCAAGGCGCAGATCATCGAGCTGCATCACGACGCGAAGCTCGACGCACCCTCCGGCACCGCCGCGCGCACGGCGGAGCTCATGCAGGGCGACGTGCCGATCCACTCGGTTCGCCTGCCGGGCCTCGTCGCGCACCAGGAGGTGATCCTCGGCGACGTCGGCCAGTCGCTGACGATTCGCCAGGACTCCTATGCGCGCGAGTCGTTCATGCCCGGCGTCCTGCTCGCCGTGCGGCGCGTGGGCGAGATCGAGACCTCGCCGCTCGTCGGGCTCGAGCACCTGTTGTTCTGAGCAGCCGAGTGGCGTACGTTGTGTGAAACCGCACAACCTCCTCCCCGGGGAGAACCCATGTCCTGGACCACGAACCTGCTCGTCATCGCCAACCGCACCGTGGACTCCGAAGAGCTGCTGCGGGTCGTTCGCGCGCGGGCCGCCGCCGGCTCCGTCCAGGTGACGATCGTCGCCCCTGCCGACGCCGGCCGCGCCGCCACCGCCCAGCGCCTCGAGCGGGCGATCGCGCGCCTCGAGGCCGACGACGTGGTGGTGGAGGGGATGGTCGGCCATCGCGATCCGCTCGTGGCGGTGCAGGACGTCTGGGACCCGCGCCGCTTCGACGAGGTCATCGTGTCGACGCTGCCGACGGACGTGTCGCGCTGGATGGCGCTCGACCTGCCGCGCCGCATCGAGCGCTTCACCGGTGCCCAGGTG
>DATMJM010000423.1:0-19768 GCA_035553935.1 Solirubrobacteraceae bacterium | reverse complement strand
AGGTTCTTGCGGCCCGTGAGGTAGGGGTAGAAGCGCGGCGCCTCGACGAACCCTGCGACGCCGTCGAGGGCGCGCACGCCCTCGACGAGCGGGTCGCGGCCGAACAGCTTCACCGCGCCGGCGTCGGGCTTGATGAGGCCGAGCATCATCCGCAGCGTCGTCGTCTTGCCGGCGCCGTTCGGGCCGAGATAGCCGTACACGTCACCCGGCGCCACCGTCAGGTCGACCTCGTCGACCGCGGCGATGCGGCCGTAGCGTTTGACGAGGCGGCGCGCCTCGATCGCCGGCCCGGCGGCCGTCACCGCAGGCCCCGCGCCGCCTTCTCGGCCACTGCCGGCGGGACCGATCCGGCGACGACGTGGGCGACCCCGCCGCGCTCGAAGGTGATCACGGTGCCGAGCGCGGTGGCGAGCTCGGTGCCGGTCGCGCCGCCGACGTCGATCCGCGGCAGCCGCAGGGCGCGGCGCCGGCCTTCGCGCCGGTCCCTCGCGTCGCTCGCCGCACGCTGGAGCACCGCGATCGCCCCGAGGCCCTCGCCGTAGAGCGCCAGCGCGCCGCGACGGCCGTCGAAGGTCACGAGGCGGACGTCCGTGCGCGGCAGGCCCGCGAGCCTGGCGGGAGCCACGAGCTCGAAGCCGAGCCGGCGCTGGACGGCGGCGGCGCCCTCGGCGGCGGCGGGATGCTCGCGGCGTGCCGGTGGCCTGCTCGCGTGCGGCTTCGGGTCGTGCACGGGATCGAGCTCGACGACCTCGGCGCCGGACGGCGGCGCCACGCGCACGTCGGCGTCCGCGACCCTCCCGTAGGAGATCTCGCTCGCCTTCAGCTCGAGCACGGGCTCGGCCCTGCCGCGCGCGTAGAGCGCGGCGCGCAGTGGCGTGCCGCGAACCGCGTCCCACGCCAGCGCCGCCGCGCCGAGCAGGCCGCCGCGCTGCGCCGGCGCGACCTTCACGGCGTACGCCGGGCGGCCGGCGAGCGAGCCCGGCTCGGCGCGGGAGAGCGACCACGTGCGCGCCAGCCTGTCGAGCGCCCGCTGCACCTTCGCGAGCGTCAGCCTGCCGTCGCCGGGATCGCTGACGCCACGCTGCACGCGCGGCAGCCGCACCCGGTAGAGCTTCTGCGCGCTCGCGTCGTAGACCGTCAGCCGGTCGCCGACGGCGACGATCTGCACGTCTGCGGCGTCCGACTGCAGCTCGACGCGGAAGTCGCCGCTCTTCTGGATCCAGAGGCGCCCGTCGGCGCCGGACAGCAGCGGTGACGCCGTGTGCCGGGGCAGCGATCCCGAGGGCGGCAGGCGGTTCGTGAACTCGATCCTCGCCGTGACGCCCTCGGGCTCGGGAGCCTGCAACGCCGCGAGGATCGCGGCTGCGAGCGGCTTCGGCGGCGGCACCGGGCCGCTGCCGGTCAGCGCGCCCTGCGCGATCCCGGCGGTCAGCGCGAGCGCGACCGCGAGCGACGCGACCACAGCCAGCCGGCGGGCCGAGGCGGTGCGCAGCCGGCTCACGTGGCGGGACATGCGCCCGAGTCTACGGAGGCGTCCTGGCGGTCTCGCCGCTCGACATCTGGCGACGAACCCGCGCCTGCAGCGCCTCGACGGCGCGCGCATGCTCGGCCCGCGCGGCCACGACCCAGTCGTGGTCCTCCAAGCCCTCCAGCAGCGCGCCGCGGCAGAGGGCCAGCGCCGCCGCGTCCTCGCCGGCGGCAACCAGCCGCGCGAACTCCTGCACGTCGCTGCGGCAGCGCAGCCCGAGCGTGTCGCGCCCCTCGAGCACGTCGCGCTCGTCGGGGCCGAGCATGCGGCGCAGCGCCCAGGCGGCGCTGCGCAGCGACGCGCGCGCGTTCGCCGGCGGCACGCCCGGCCACAGCAGCGCCGCCAGCGGCCCGCGCGGATGCTCGCCGGGATGCAGCGCGAGCCACGCCAGCAGCTCGCGCCCCCGCGGGTGCGCCGGCGCCGGCAGCACGCGGCCGCGGGCACGCGCCTGCAGCTCGCCGAGCAGCGTGACCTCGAGCACGGCTGAGATCGTAGGTCCCGATCGGGCGTATGCTCGACCGCTGATGCGCCGCGTCGTCGTCTCCGCGCTGGCCCTCGCCTGCCTGCTCGCGCCGGCCATGACGGCGCACGCGGCAGGCGGGGAGGGCGTGGCGCCGCCGGTCGCCGGCCGTCCGCCGGATTCGGACGCTCCGCCGGGCTCGGCGCCGCACTGGCTGCCGCCCGACCGGTGGGTCCACATGCACTGGATCCCGTTCGACGAGACGCGCCTGCACCGGCTGCTGAAGACCGACCGCGACGAGCTGTGGGGCTGGCTGCGCCACGACGTGCAGACGATCGCCCAGCTCGCCGCGCAGCGCGGCTGGAAGGACCCGCGCAGGCTGGCCGCCGCGCTCGTGGCGCCGCGCGCGCGGGACGTCTCCCCTGCCAAGCTGCGGATGCTGCGCGGCCGCGCCCTGCGGATCCTCGTGCAGGGCCATCTCGCCCAGCACGTCCTGCTGCACATGCTCCACCAGGAGGTCGGCCCGCACCACGCGCGCGAGCTCTTCGGCGTGAAGGACACCAAGACGTTCCAGGCGCTGCGCCGCCTGGACCTCAGCCCGCTGCGCATCGGCCGCGCGCACGGGCGCACGCGCGCGCAGATGCAGCGCGGGCTCGAGCGCAGGCTGCGCCACGCCGCTCACGAGGGCATCATGCGCGGCGAGACCACGGCACGCCAGGCCGGCGTCGTCCTGCAGCGCCAATTGCGCCAGCTGCCGCGCTGGCTGGGCGAGGACCACTACAACGGCCCGCCGCAGACGACGAAGGGCAAGCCGCGCTTCCCGTTCCGGCCGTCGTTCGCGAGCCCGGCGATCAGCGCCGACGGGCGCACCGTGCTCTTCGACGCCCAGCAGACGGCGCCGCCGCTCGCGGTCCGCTATGGCGAGGTCGTGCTCGAGGGCCGCGACCTCGCGGCCGGCGTGCAGATCGACCCGCGCGACGCGTCGCCGCAGGCGCTCGCCGACCGTCCGTGCTCGAGCTACGACCCGAGCCTGTCCGCCGACGGCAGCCTCATCGCATTCGAGATCGCGGCCGGAAACCGCACGTTCGCCAAGCGCTATGGCAACGTCGTCGTCGCGCTCGCCGATCTGCGGGCGCGGACGGTCCGGGCGCTGACCGGCGCGCGCCGCGGCGCGCGCGTGCACACCGCGTACGACCCGTCGCTGTCCGACGACGGCGATGTGGTCGCGTACCAGAGCGTCCGCGCCGACCCGATGTCGCCCGGCGGCGGCTGGACGACGCGGATCGAGGTCCGCGACGTGGCGACCGGCGCCACGACCACCGTGTCGCATGCCGGCGGCGCCTACGAGCCCGAGCTGTCGGGCGACGGCACCCGGCTGGCGTATACGGCGTTCGCGCGCGGGCGGCTGCAGGTCTTCGTCCGTGAGCTCGCGACGGGACGCACCGCGCGTGCCGGCGAGCTCGGCGGCGGCCGCGCGGCAGCCGAGGCGTGGGCGCCGTCGCTGTCGCGCGACGGCCGGCGCGTCGCGTTCGCCGCGACCACGCGGGCGGGCGGCCGCGCGCGGGTGTACGTCCGCGACCTCGCCGAGCGCGCGGCGCGCGCCGCGACCGGCCCGCAGGCGGGCTTCTCCGACGAGCCGTCGCTGTCGGCCGACGGGCTGCAGGTGGCGTGGAGCGAGCAGCCGCGCGGCGCGCAGCGCAGCCGTCTGGGTCGGCCCGGCCAGCGGCTGCTCGTGCGCGCGATGGCCGGCGGCCGGACGCGGATCGTCAGCCGCGACTCGGCCGGCAGGCCGCTGGGCGGCTGGAACGGCCAGCCGCAGCTCTCCGGCGACGCCCGCCTCGTCGCGTTCACGAGCGATGCGCGGACGCCGCCGGGCGGTGGCCCGGGTGGCCTGGAGGTGCTCGTGCGCGACCTCGCCGCTGCGACGACGACCGTCGCGAACCCGCCCACGCCGCTGGCGTCGTTCGACTCGGGCGCGGGCGCGCTGCAGCCGGTCGCGGGCGCGCTGTGCAGCCTCGCGCCGCCGGCGTGGTAGAGGACTCGCGCGGCGGTTCGCGGCTGGCGTGGCGGGAGCTGCTCGGGGTCGCGCTGCTGGGGAGCGTCCTCGCGCTCGCGATGCACTGGCCGCTGCCGCTGCACATGGGCGACCGCATCGCACAGGACCTCGGAGACCCGCTCGTGCAGGCGTGGCAGGTGGCCTGGGACGGGCACGCGCTGAAGACCCAGCCGACCGAGCTCTTCCAGGCCAACACGTTCTGGCCGCTGCCCGACAGCCTCGCGATCTCCGACGCGCTCGTCGGCTACGCGCCGGCCGGGCTGATCGGCTCGGGGACGCGGGCGGCGGTCGCGCGCTACGACGTGCTGTTTCTGTTCGCCTACGCGCTGTGCTTCGCGGGGGCGTGGCTGCTGGCGCGCGAGCTCGGCGTCGGGCGCGTCGGCGCGGGCGTCGCGGGGCTGGCGTTCGCCTACGCGCCGTGGCGCCTGGAGCAGGAGGGCCACATGCACGTGATCTCCAGCGGCGGGATCCCGCTGGCGATCTTCCTGCTGGTCCGCGGCTACCGCCGCGGCTCGCCCGCGACGATCCTCGCCGGCTGGCTCGTGGCGACCTGGCAGTTCTCGCTGGGCTTCACGCTCGGCCTCATGGTGTTCTACCTGCTGGCCGCCGCCGGCCTCGCGGTAGCGGTCCTGTGGTGGCGGCGCGGGCGGCCGCGGCCGGCGCGCGGCGTCGCGATCGCCACCGCGGCCGGGATCCTCTGCTTCGCGCTCGCCGCCGGGCTGCTCGCGCGGCCGTACTTGCGCGTGCTCGACGCCCACCCGGAGGCGCGGCGCACGATCGAGAACGTCGCCGGGTTCTCCGGCCCGCCGTACGAGTTCCTCGCCGCGGCGCGCTCCAGTCGCGTGTGGGGCGCCGCCACCGCGCCGCTGCGCGAGGGGCTGGACGCGGTTGCGGAGATGACGCTCTTCCCCGGCCTGGCGATCTTCGGCCTGGCGCTGGCGGGCTGGCGGATCGGCACGTTGCCGGCGCGGCTGCGGCGCGGCCTGGCGATCGGCGTGCTCGCCTTCGCGCTCCTGTCGCTCGGGTTTCAGCTCAACGGCCTGTCGTGGCTGTATCCCTACCGCTGGCTGTACGAGTTCCTGCCCGGCTGGCAGGGGATCCGCGTGCCAGGCCGGCTGCACACGCTGACGACGCTGTGCCTCGCGCTGCTCGCGGGCGCCGGCGCCGCCGCGCTGGCGGCGCGCGCGCGGGCACGCTGGGGTGCGCGCCCGGCGACCGCCGGCCTCGCGCTGGCCTGCCTTGCGATCCTCGCCGAGGGCTGGGGCTTCGCCGATCATCCAACGGTCCCGCTCGCCCCGCCCGGTCACCGCGACGCGCCGCAGCCCGCCCTTCACCTGCCCGCCGGCGCGTTCGACAACCGTCGCTACGTGCTGTGGTCGACCGACGGCTTCCCGGACATCGTCAACGGGCGCGGGAGCTTCATCCCGCGCCAGTTCGAGGAGACGCTGCGCGTGACCGAGCGCTTCCCGGACCGCCGCTCCGTCGACCACCTGCGCCGGATCGGAGTGCGCAGCGTCTCGGTCCACCTCGCGCGCACGCCGCGCGACAGCCCGCTGCGGCGGGCGTCAAAACGGTCGCTGCGCGGCCTGGACCTCGAGCGCACGCGGCGTGGCGGCGTGGTGCTCTTCGTCCTGCGTTGAGGGAGCCGCCGCGGGGTGGGCGGCCGGCGCGACGACCGCCACTGCGAGCAGCGCGACGAGAGCGGCGGCTCCGTAGAGCGTCAGCGCCCCGTCGGACGGTAGCTGCAGCGGGCGCGACAGCAGGGTCGCGGCCAGCGCCCAGCCGGCGACGGCGGCCGGCACCCAGCGCACGCCGCGCGCGAGGTGGGCGCGTCCGAGCGTGCCGACGGCGACTGCGACGGCGGCGGCGATCGCGATCGCGAACGGCGCGATCGACGCGAGCCCGTGCGCGGCGCCGGCGAGGTCGAGCACGGTGTGCTGGAAGATGCCGGCCTGCATCCGCTCGACCCAGGCGCCGGGGTCGTTGACGCCGATCATCGGGTAGCTGATCGTTGCGGCGATCATCGTGGTCGCGGAGATCGCGGTCAGCGCGAGCGTGACCGCCGGCCAGCGCCGCCAGGAGATCGCTAGGCCGAGCGCGAGGAACGGCAGGACAGGGAACAGGAAGCGCGGGCCGGGCGAGCCGCCGCCCATCGGCAGCCAGTACCCCGCGTTGTAGAGCAGGTAGGACAGCGCGATGGCGATGACGACCATCGCCTCGGCGCGGTGGCGCCCGCCGCGCTCCCGGCGCAGGGCGACGATGCCCGCGATCGCCAGCACGAGCACAGGGGCGAGGATCAGCAGCCCGCGGCCGCTGAACAGCAGCTCGAGCGCCGCGCCGGGTCGCGGCAGCGTGATGCCGAAGAAGCCGTCGTCGTTGAGGCCCAGCTCGTCGTGACCCGACCGACCGGTCGTCTTGACGGCGTTCGTGTACGTCGTGTGCAGCGGCGAGCCGAACGCCCACCACTGGTAGGCGAGCAGGGGCGCCACGCCGGCCGCCAGGCCGCCGCCGTAGGACAGGGCCCTCCGCGCCTTCCCGGGCACGCGCGCGACGAGCGCGTACAGGCCGACGATCAGCGCCGTGATCGCGAGCGGGTACTCGCAGACGACGGCGAGCCCGGCGAGCAGCCCGGCGACGGCGAGCACGGTCGGCCGCAGCTCGGCGGCGCCGTCGCCGGCTTCTCGCGCGCGCGTGCGCTCGCGCCACACGAGCGCGAAGGCGGCGAAGCTCAGCAGCGCGCTGAGCACGTGCGAGAAGTACAGCGTCGAGAACGGCAGCATCAGCGTGCCCGCGCCCAGCGTCAGCGCCACCGCCGTGCCGGTGCCGCGGGCGATCCGGTCGGCGCCGCGCGCGACGAGCACGAGCAGCGCGATCGCGGGCGCCAGCACGCCGAGCAGGCCCAGCACCCACGTCATCGGCGCGTCGTCGGCGATCGCCGCGCGCGCGGCGATCGCGCGCTCCCTGCTGTAGCCGTACTGCGCGATCGGCAGCGTGCGCGCCGCCCACGGCGCGCCGCCGTCCGATTCCGCCCGCACGCGCGCCTCGTGGGCGAGGCGCTGCGCGCCGGCGGCATCGAGCGCCCGGTAGAGCGGCAGCGTGGCGAACGCGAGGCCGGGCGGCTTGACGGAGTAGTAATGGCCGTTGGTGTAGGCGACGTCGTGCGTCTGCCAGTGCCAGCGGTCGATCTGCGGCGTGCCCGACGACAGCGCCCTGGAGAGCGACATGTACGACGTCTGCGCCCAGCCGGGCGACTGCACGACGAACGCGCATGAGCAGGCGAAGACGAGGAGCGCGGCGCGCAGACCGCGGCGCCGGCGCGGCGTCGCGTCAGACCGACTCGGCCTCCGCGCAATTTGCATCAACCCTAAGGCTATGCAAGAAGCGCGAAAGTCATGCATCAGGCTTGCTACCTGTTCGCCGCGCGCAACCTCAGTGTCGTCGTCTTCACCCGCTCGCTGTTGCCCGCCGTGTCGCGCGCCCGCACGCTCACGCGATAGGGCCCCGCGACGAAGCGGCCCTTCAGGCTCAGACTCCAGCGCGTCGTGCCCTTCGCCCGCAGGTAGACCGGCTTGGCGCACGAGCGCGCCCTGCCGAGCGTCCCGCGCCGGCTGAGGAAGCGGCAGCGCGTTCCGGCCTTGCGCGCCACCGCCACGCTCACCTTGCGCACCGCGCCGGCGCGCTTGCGTACGGCCGCGCCGGCGCGGCAGCCGCGGTCGCTCGACGTGCCCCGCAGCAGGATGCGGCTCGCGCGCAGGCTCGAGCGCTTGCGGCTCAGCACGGAGCGCGGCGGCGTGCCGTCGGCGCACAGCGGCATCGCGTCGTCGTCGTAGCGCAGCGAGTACAGGCCGCCGGTCATGTCCGACGCGAGCACGTGGTCTGAGTAGACGACCATGTCCCAGATCTCCGGCCGCCCGAGGGGGAAGTCGGTGAAGAAGCGCCCGAGCAGGCCGGTCAGCGGCGGCTGGCCGAGCAGCGGGCGGGTGCGCGTGTCGTGCGGCACGATGAAGCCGAGCTCCTTCGGGCGCTCGCGCCTGCCGGCGAAGGCCGCCGAGGCATCGAGCACGTACACGCCGCCGTGGTAGTGCGACAGGTAGATCTTGTCGCCGACGATCTGCTGGTTGTGCGGCGAGAACGTCAGCGACCCGCCGGCGCGGCCGGCGGGGTTCGTCCAGGTCGCGACGAGCGCCTCCTGCGAGGCCTTCTTCAGCGCCGCGTCCGTCTGCTCGGCCTCCTCGGCCGTCTTGCGGTCGTTCGCCGGGCCGAGCTTCGAGAAGTCGGTGGCGTCCACGATCCACAGCGGCCCGGGCCTGTCGCCGTTGCCGACGAACGTCCCGCAGCCGGCCGCCTGGTCCTCCGCGGTCATCTCGCGCAGCCCGCTCGGGGTGTTGCGATCGAGCATCAGCAGCATCTCGGCGGGCATCGTCACGTAGCGCCGGCCGCCCCTGTGCGTCACGTCGATCGTGTGCGAGTACCAGTCGTCCTCGCACTCGGGCGTCAGGTCCCACTCGGCGACCTGCCTGAGGCGGGACGGGTCGGTGATGTCGTAGACGCTGAAGCCCGTCGCGAAGCCGGCCGCGTTGTAGAGGTACGTGCGCCCGTCGAGCGGGTCGTTCTGGATGAACGTGTCGTGGACCTCGTTGTTGACGATCGTCGCGGTGAGGTCGCGGCTGAGGCGGTTGCGGACGGTCGTGAGAAAGCGCTTGCCGGCGACCTTCGTGACCTTCGCGATGTCGATCCCGACGCCGTTCTGGTTGGAGATGACGTATTCGCCGGGCGCGCGCGGCTTGTCGGCGCTGGACGGTCCGCCGGGGATCGTGTGCGAGCGCACCGTGTGCACCCCGCCGAGGCCGGCGACGGGGTAGAACTGCGTGCGGACCGGTCTGCGCGGGTTCGAGAGGTCGATGACGTCGACTCCCGGCCCGGCCTGGTTGAGCGCGTTGGCATCCAGCGGCAGCGTGGGCAGGAGGGTGAGCTTCTGGATCGACAGGTACGCGGTCTTGCCGTCGGCCGCGAGGTCGACGAACGCCCCGCAGTTGATGTCCATGAGCAGCTGGTCGCACTCCGTCGCGTCGTACCGCGAGAGGAACTGCGGCCTTGCGGGGTCGGACACGTCGAAGAACAGCACGCCCGCCTGCGGATAGGTCATCTCGATCGCCGCGATTCCCGCCTTGACGTCCATCTCCCCGAGGATGACGTTCGGCCGGTCCTTGAGCTGCTCGGTGAGCGGGTTGAACGCGACCTGCTCCATCCGGCAGGCGAAGGCGTGCGCGGCGATGTCGTCGTGGCGATGGCCGTCGCCGACCGGCATCGACCTCGCGGCAGCCTCGGTGCAGGGGCCGGCGGGCGCCGGCGCCTGGCGCGGCGCGGCGAAGCGCGCCAGCGCGGTGGCCGCGTCGGCCTGCGAAGCGCGCGCGAGGCTGCCGAACAGGCCCTTGCCGCCGACCGCGGCCGGCTCGGCCTGGTGCGCCTCGCCGGGATGGGCGCCGCCGGGCGCCGTGGGAAGGACGATGGTGATCGCGGCGAGCAGCAGCCCGCAGCAGACAAGCAGTCGGCGCGACATGGGCCCGGGCACGCTACAGGGCGCGGCGACCGGTGCTCAAGCCCGAGCCGGATCGACGGCCGGAGGGTGCGCGCCCGGCTGCAGCGCGAACGTCATCCGCAGCCGCACGCCGCCGCGCGGCGAGCTCGAGATGTCCAGGGCGTCGGCGGTGTCGGCGATGAACGGCAGCCCGACGCCGAGACCGGGGCTGTCGAGGCGCGGCATCATGCCGCTGCCATCGTCGGAGACCTCGACGAGCAGGCAGCCGTCCTCGAGCCATGCCGCGACCCGCACAGGGCCCGGTTCGCCGGCGCCGACATAGGCGTGCAGGACGGCGTTCGTGACGGCCTCGGAGACGGCGAGCTTGACCGCGGAGAGCAGCGGCTCCCGCACGCCCTCGCCGCGCACGTACTCGGCGATCGCACCGCGCAGTATGGGCACGCTGGACGGTACGGCGATCATCGAGCGGTGTAGCTGCGCGCACACGGCTCGCATTCTCGCGCCTGCGGCCGCGATGTTGCATTTCCGGTTCGTCGAGCCGCTCAGCGGTTGTCGCGCGCGATGAGCCGGCTGAGCACGATGATCGTCTTCGTCCGAGCGATGCCGGGATCGGTACGGATGCGCTCGAGCGCCGCCTCGAGGTGCGCGACGTCGGTCGCCCGCACCTGCACGAGCGCGTCGGCCTCCCCCGTCACCGTGTACGCGGCGACGATCTCGGGCTCGCCGAGGAGCGTCTCGCGCAGCGCGCTGGGGCTCATGTTCGCGACGCAGTGGATCTCGACGAACGCCTCGGTGCGCTGGCCCAGCGCGGCCGGGTCGACGATCGCGGTGAAGCCGGTGATCGCGCCGCTGTCGCGCAGCCGGTCCACGCGGCGCTTCACGGCCGGCGACGAAAGGTTCACGCGCTCGCCCAGCTCGGCGAGGCTCAGCCTGCCGTCCTCGAGCAGCTCGGCGATGATTCGCCGGTCGATCTCGTCTATGCGGCGGTCGGCGTCTATGCCGCGAACGATGACGCGTGCGGCGCCGACGCGAGCCGCATCCGGTCGCCGGCGGCCGCGAGCGTCGCCAGCAGGCGCTCGCTCAGCCAGTCGCAGTCCGCGTCGGTCAGCGTCAACGGCGGAGCGAGCCGCACCGTCTGGCGGTGGGTGTCCTTCGCGAGCACGCCGGCGTCGAGCAGGCGCTCGCAGGCGTCGCGCGCGCTGCCGTGGCGCGGGTGCAGATCAAGACCGAACCACAGGCCGCGCGAGCGGACGGCGGCCAGCGCCGCGGGCGCGGCTGCGTCGAGCGCCGCGCGCAGCCGCATGCCCTGGCGCGCGGCATTGGCCTGCGGCTCGCCGGAGGCCAGCAGGTCGAGCACGGCGCGCCCCACCGCGCAGGCGAGCGGGTTGCCGCCGAACGTCGAGCCGTGGGTGCCGGGCGCGAAGACGCCGAGCACGTCGTCGCCGGCGGCGACGGCCGACAGCGCGACGATGCCGCCGCCGAGCGCCTTGCCGAGGACGTACACGTCGGGCACGACATCCTCGTGGTCGCACGCGAAGGTGCGCCCCGTGCGGCCGAGTCCGGACTGGATCTCGTCGGCGATCAGCAGCACGCCGTGCTCGCTGCACAGCCGGCGCGCCGCGCGCAGGTAGCCCTCGGGCGGGACGATCACGCCCGCCTCGCCCTGGATCGGCTCGACGAGGAAGGCGACGACGTCCTCGCCGTGCGCGTCGAGCGCCGCCGCGAGCGCGTCCGCGTCGCCGAACGGGACGCGGACGAAGCCCGGCGCGAACGGCCCGAAGCCGTCGCGCGCGAGCGGGTCGTCGGAGAAGGAGACGATCGTCGTCGTGCGGCCGTGGAAGTTGCCGTCGCATACGACGATCGTCGCTCGATCGGGGGCGACGCGCTTGACGTCGCGCCCCCATTTGCGCGCGGCCTTGATGGCCGTCTCGACCGCCTCGGCGCCCGTGTTCATCGGCAGGATGCGGTCCTTGCCCGTGAGCTCCGCGAGATCCCGCGCGAACGGCCCGAGCTGGTCGTTGGAGAAGGCGCGGCTCGTGAGCGTCACGCGGTGCAGCTGCTCCTGCGCCGCGGCGACGAGCCGCGGGTGGCGATGGCCGAAGTTCAGCGCGCTGTAGGCGCTGAGCGCGTCGAGGTGGCGGCGGCCGCGGTCGTCGCGGACCCAGCAGCCCTCGGCGTCTGTCACCGTCACCGGCAACGGGTGGTAGTTGCGCGCGGTGTAGCGGTCGGCGAGCGCCGCGGCGTCGTGCTGCGAGAGGCGCACGTCGAGCGCAAGCGTCAGGCAGCGCGGGCCACCGCCGGCCTTGAGGAACTCCGAGACGTCGACGACGACCGGCGTGAAGCCGCGGGCGCGCAGCTCGCCGTCGAGGCGCGGCGAGCAGGCCGGCATGACGATCGTGGCACCGACGACGACGGCATTGGCGCTGAACGCCTCGGCCTCCTCGTCGGCGAGCACGATCGGGTCGGGGACGAGCTTGGCGATCAGGCGCGCGCCCTCCGCGTCGAGCTTGCCCTGCGCGACGATCGCGCTGCGCGAGTCCAGCGGGCAGAAGACGACGTCGACGTGGTAGAAGCGCTCGTCGACGAGCTCGACGGGCAGGATGCGCGCGTCGGTCAGGCGCGCGAGCTCGATGTACGAGGACGCCGAGGAGCGCGTGCGGTAGCCGCCGACCAGCGTGCCCTCGAACGGCAGCGCGTCGCCCGCGCCCTCCTGCACGACGTCCTCGCTCAGGTGACGGACCGTGTAGCCGTGGTCGTGAAACCACCGCTCGGCGTGGGCCGGCTCCCCGCGGCGCTCGGGATGGCGCATCCGCGCGGCGACGAACGTGTCGCCGTCGACGATGCCGAGGTTGGCGGTGAAGACGAGGTCGGGCAGACCGGGCTTCGGCACGAGGATCTCGACCTGCGCGCCGCCGGCGCGCAGCGCGGCGACGAGCGCGTCCCACTGGCGCTGCGCGCGCTCGCGGTCGACCTTCACCGTCAGGTCCATCCACGGGTTGATCGCGTACAGGACCTCGAAGTGGGTGGGTGGGCACATGAGGAAGCGCCGGCCCCAGGCAAGCTCGCGGGTCATGCCTCGATGGTGCCCGGTGGCGGCGCGTTCGCCAAGGGGTGTGTGTTGCTTCGTCGTCAAAGATCCTTGCGTCTTGGCCGCTGCTGCTGAAGATTCTTGCGCACGGCGGGCGGGCGGCGAAGGAACTGCTGCCCGTAGGCGCCTAGGCCACCACGCGGCGGCGCATGTACAGCTCGAGCGCCACGAGTCCCGCCAGCAGCGCGGCGAGCGCGACCACGAACACGTACGACAGCTCGTTGGACGTGTCGAAGCTGCCCCAGTCGCGCGCGGCGGCGATCAGGATCAGGACGAGGCCGATGACCTGGCTGTGCAGCGTGATGTGGATCGCGCTCGGGCGCCCGTCGAGCCCCATCATGATCGCCGTCACGCCCGGCAGCGCGAACCAGCCGCCGAGCGTCTGCGCCGTCAGCGGGGTCAGCATCCAGGGCCAGACGTCGATCATCGTCGAGGGCGAGAGCAGCAGGAACAGCGCGACGAGCGTCTGGATCGCGCCCGCCGCGAGCAGCGCGTAGCGGACGCTCGGCGGCAGCCTCGACTCGCCCTGCTCGGGCGTGCCGGGATCCGTCCGCCGGTTGACCCACCACGCCAGCGGCACGAGGATCGGCGTCGTCACGTACAGGCCCATCCAGATCCAGAAGGCGACGTTCTCGGTGATGAAGCGGTCCAGGTGCGAGAACGACGCGATCGCCATGAAGATCGTGAACGACGTCACCGGCAGGAATCCCACGTGGATGCGGTGGAACCGCTGCTCCAGGACGACGCGCGCGAAGAAGTACGCGCCGGCGATGTAGCCCGCACCCATGATCATCGGCGTGATGTCGGGATGGATCTCCCACGCGAAGTAGCTCTTCGTGCTCGCCGGCCAGAAGTACAGCGCCACGAACGCGACGAGCAGGAACGGGACGATGAACCCGCCGAGGACATGGGTCTGCTTGAGCACGCGATCGTCCCGATCGGGCATGGCCCCTTCTACCACCTCGCGCGAGCGCGCGGGGGACGAAGATCGGACGGGTGCGCGCAGCGACGTGCGCTCAGGCGGCGCGGCTCAGGGGCCGCCGCATCAGTCCTGCGTGCAGCCGAGCGCCTCCATCGTGTGCCCCGTCCACTCGGCTGCGTCGAGGCCGTCGACGACCAGCCATTCCTCGTGCGTGGTGCCGTCGTGGACGAAGAGCCGTCCCTTGCCGGCTTCGACGAGCTCGGCGCAGCGGATCGGATGCAGCCGCACGACGAGCTCGCCGTCGTGCAGCATCGCGAAGCTCTGACCCCCGGCCTTCAGCAGCGGCGCGTCGTCGGGACCGGTCGTCTGCTTGACGTCGAGGCGGCCGCCGAAGCGGCTCGTGAGCGACCGGAAGATCGCGGCGGGGTCCTGGTCGTCTGCCATCAAGGCTGGGCGTGCCCGCGCGGCGCCGGTCCCACACCCGGCGCGACGCGCTACGAGACGGCGACCTCCCAGCGGGCGAACGCCTCCTCCACGGCGCGCTTGGCGGCCGCATGGCGCTCCGTCGACTGCGTGCTGCGCTCCGGCGTCGCCCACGCCGACGGATCGGCGAGCTCCGATTCGACCGTCTTGAGCGCCTGCTCGGCCTGCTCGATCTCGCGCTCGAGCTCGCGGATGCGCCGCCGCGCGTTCTTCGACGGCGGCGTCGCGGACGTCGCGACGCTGCCGTTGTCGGCGCCCGCGACCGCGGCCGCCGTCGCCGCAGCGAGCCGCTCGCCCGCGCAGTGCGCGCCGGCCGGCTGGGACTTCGCGGCCCGCCGGCGCTCGGGCTTCGGCGCGGGCTTCGGCTGCGGCGGCGCCTTCGCCTTCCGCGGCGCCCGCTCCGCCGCGCGCTTCTCCTCGCGCACCCGGACGTACTCCTGCCAGCCGCCGTCGTAGGAGCGCAGCGTCCCGTCGAGTACCGCCACCGTCCGCGTGCCGACCGCCTCGAGCAGCGCGCGATCGTGCGAGACGAGCAGCAGCGCGCCCTCGAACGCCAGCAGCGCGTCCTCGAGCGCCTCGCGGCTCTCGAGGTCGAGGTGGTTCGTGGGCTCGTCGAGGATCAGCACGTTGGCGCGCGACGCAACGAGTATCGCCAGCGACAGCCGCCGGCGCTCGCCGCCGCTCAGCCCGTCGAGCGGCTTGTCGGCCTCCTCGCCGCTGAAGAGGAAGCGGCCGAGCAGCGCGCGCGCCTTCTGCGGCGTCAGCCCGGTGTGGATCCCGCACGCCTCGATGACGGTCCGCGCCCGGCCGCCCGGGCCGCGGCTGAGCTCGTCGGCATGCTGCGACAGGTGGCCGAGCTTGACGTTGTGCCCCGTCGACAGCCGCCCCGCCGCGAGCGGCCGCTTGCCGGCCAGCGTGTCGATCAGCGTCGTCTTGCCGGCGCCGTTGGGGCCGACGAGCGTCACGTGCTCGCCGCGCTCGAGCCAGATCTCGGCGTCGTCGAGGAGGACCTTCGGCGGGTCGCCGACCTCGATCCTGCCGCCGACCATCTCGAACACGACGCGGCCGCTGCGCTCGGGCGCCTTGAACTGGAACCTCAGCGCATCGCGGTCGCGCGGGTCGCGCTCGATGCGCTCGATCTTCTCCAGCCGCTTGACGCGCGACTGCGCCTGCCGGGCCTTCGTCGCCTTGGCGCGGAATCGCTCGACGAAGCGCTCCAGGCGCGCGATCTCGGCCTGCTGCTTGTCGATCGCGCGACCCAGCGCGATCTCGCGCGCGGCCTGCTCCTTGCGCCACTGCGTCCACGTGCCGGGGAAGAACCGCGCGCGGCCGGCCTCGAGCTCGAGCACGGCGGTGCCGACTGCCTCCAGGAACCAGCGGTCGTGCGCGACGAGCACGATCGCCGTGTCGAGCGAGACGAGCGTCTTCTCCAGCCACTCCAGCGACTCGATGTCGAGGTGGTTGGTCGGCTCGTCGAGCAGCAGCAGGTCGGGGTCGCCCGCGAGCGCGCGCGCCAGCGACGCGCGCGTGAGCTCGCCGCCGGAGAACGTCTTGAGCTGGCGATCGAGGTCGTCGTCGCCGAAGCCGAGGCCGCGCACCATCGCCGTCGCGCGATCGCGCCAAGTCCAGCCGCCGGCGTGCTCGAGCCGCGCCTCGGCGCGGGCGTAGGCGTCGAGCGCGGCCTCGCTGCCTTCGGCCATCTCCTGCGCGAGGCGGGTCAGGTCGGCCTCGACGGCGATGAGGTCCGCGCAGCCGCTGAGGATGTAGTCGCGCAGGCTGAGCTCGCGGTCGCGCGGGGGGCGCTGGTCGTGCAGCGCGACCTTGCAGCCCTTCTCCAAGGACAGCTCGCCGCCGTCGACCGACGTCTCCCCCGCGAGCATCCGCAGCAGCGTGGTCTTGCCCGCGCCGTTGCGTCCGGCGATCGTCAGCCGGTCGCGGCGCTCGAGCTTGAACGACACGCCGCGCAGCAGGGGCGAGCCCGCCATGTCCTTGGAGAGGTCGGAGGCGATCAGGACGGCCATGCGCCCATGGTAGGAGCATCGGGGCCCCTGCCATACTCGCCGGGATGCGGGCGACGAGCGGTGTGACGTGTGCGCTCGCCGCCGCGACGGCATGCCTCGCTCTCGCGGCATGCGGCGGTGACGACGACGCCGCGCGCGGCGACACGGCGACGGCGCCGACCGCGACCGCGGCGGCCGCTGCCGGTACCGCCTCAGGACTCGGAGCAGCCCGCTTCAGGGCGCTCGACGACGTCTACGCCGCGCAGCTGCAGATCGACGGGCCCGGGGAGGACGCCGACGCGGCCCGCCTCCGCGCCGCTGCCGAGCCGCTGCTCGCCGCCTGCGAGGCGCTCGACGAGGAGGACCCGCTGCTGGCGGCGTTCCGGCCGATGTGCCCCGTGCTCACGCGGTTCACCGAGCAGCTGGCGCGCCTCGGCTCCTGCGGCAGCGCCGGCCCGCGCGCCTGCGGGCGGCTCGTCGCGAACGTACGCCGGACGCTGAGCGAGTTCAGGCGCCTGAGCCGGCGCAGCGACGCGGCGATCGAGCGCTCGGACCTGACGGCGGCGTGCAAGCGCGCGCTGGCCACGCCCGAGCCGTCCTACGAGGTAATCGCGAGCTTCGAGCGCGCGTTCGCGCTGCTCGGCCGCGGCGCCGCCGACGAGGCCGGCCCGGCGCTGGCGGCCGCCCGCGACAAGGCCGGGCGTCTGCCGACGGCGCGGGCTGCGCTGGAGCGCTTCCGCGGCGGCTGCGGCTGACGCGTCGCGGCCCTGGCGTCGCGGCGCGATGGCGCCGGTCTAGCGGTCCGGCGGCTCCTGCTCGTCGGCCTCGCCGTACTCGGCGCCGGAGCGGTCGGTCTCGCCCTCGGGCGTGAACGCGTCGCGCTCGGGATAGGCCTCGCCGTCATCGTGCGAGGCGTTGCGCACGAGGTCGCGCTCGGCGAGCTCGAATCCCTCCGCGTCGCCGCCGCCGGCCTCGTAGACGGGCCGCAGCGCGTCGTCGACCTGCTCTCCCGGATCGACGCCGCCGACGTCGGCGCGGCTTCCGCCGATCGCGCGCGCCTCTGCGGCGGCCTCCCGCTCCTGGCGGGTGGCGAAGTCCGGTTCGTCGTCTGCGTTGTCGGTGCGTTCCATGATCGGGCGGCGTACCCGATCGCTGCGCGATCCATCGCGCGCGTCAATAAACTGTGGCGTCGTGCTTCGCCGCGTGCCCGTCAGCGCCCTCATCGCCGTCTCGGTCCTGCTCGTCATGGCGGCGCCGGTGCTCGCGCACGACGCCGGCGAGGGCTGGTGGGGCGAGACGAACGACCGCGTCGTCACGAACGCCGGCTTCATCCTCATCATCTTCTTCCCGCTGTTCGTCTTCCTCATGTCGCTGCTCCAATGGCGCCTGGAGAAGCGAAAGGACCTGCGCAAGGCCGCGGCGAAGCGCCGTGCGGACGACGCCGGCGGCTGGTAGGCGCCACGGCGTCACGGCCCGGGCGTAGGCTGGGCCGCGTCAGGCGGCCACCGGGAAGAGGAGAGCAATGGCGTATTTCGTGACGGGCGCGACGGGCTTCATCGGCCGCCATCTCGTCGAGCGGCTGCTCGCGCGCGACGGCGATATCCATGTGCTCGTCCGCGCCGGCTCGCGCGACCGCCTCGACGCGCTCGTCGCACGTTGGGGCGCCGGCGCCGACGAGCGCGTGAAGCCCGTCGTCGGCGACCTCGCCGAGCCGGACCTCGGCCTCTCGGGCGAGCAGATCGCCGAGCTGCAGGGGATCGACCACGTCTTCCACCTCGCCGCGATCTACGACATGACGGCGCCCGCGGAGGCCAACGAGCGCCTGAACGTCAACGGCACCCGCAACGCGGTCGCGCTCGCCAACGCGCTGTCGGCGCGGCGCCTGCACCACGTCTCGTCGGTCGCCGTCGCGGGCGAGTTCAAGGGGCTGTTCCGCGAGGACATGTTCGACGAGGGCCAGCGCCTGCCGTCGGCGTACCACCGCACGAAGTTCGAGTCCGAGAAGCTCGTGCGCCAGCAGGCGAGGATGCCATGGCGCGTCTACCGCCCGGCGATCGTCGTCGGCCACTCGCAGACCGGCGAGATGGACAAGATCGACGGCCCGTACTACTTCTTCAAGGCGATCCAGAAGGCGCGCTTCGCGCTGCCGGAGTGGTTTCCGCTCGTCGGCCCGGAGCTCGGCTACACGAACATCGTGCCCGTCGACTTCGTGGCGAGCGCGATCGACCACATCGCCCATCAGCCCGGACTGGATTCGCAGGCGTTCCATCTGACCGACCCCAGGGCGATGCGCGTGGGCGAGTCGCTCAACGCGTTCGCGGAGGCCGCGCACGCGCCGAAGCTCGCGATCCGCGTCGACAAGCGCCTGACCGACGCGCTGCCGAAGGGCACGTTCTCGATGCTCCTCAAGCTCCCGCAGGTGCGCGACATCCGCCGCACCGTGCTGGCCGACTTCGGCATCCCCGAGGAGGTCCTCGCGCACATGGCGCTGCGGCCCCAGTTCGACACCCGCGACACCGAGCGGGCGCTCGCCGGCTCTGGCATCGCGGTGCCCGAGCTCGAGACGTACGCCGACAAGCTGTGGGACTACTGGGAGCGCAACCTCGACCCCGACCTCTTCAAGGACCGCTCGTTCGCGAACATCGTCAACGGCCGCACGGTGATCATCACCGGCGCGTCGAGCGGCATCGGGCGGGCGACGGCGCTGAAGGTCGCCGCAGCCGGCGGAATCCCGCTGCTCGTCGCGCGCGGGCTGGAGAAGCTCGAGGCGCTGCGCGACGAGATCCAGGCCGCGGGCGGCACGGCGCACGTCTACGGCGCAGACCTGTCGGACATGGACGCGATCGACGACGTCGTGGCGCGGATCCTCGCCGAGCATCCGGCGATCGACTTCCTCGTCAACAACGCGGGCCGCTCGATCCGCCGCTCGATCCGCCTGTCGGAGGACCGCTTCCACGACTTCGAGCGCACGATGCAGCTCAACTACTTCGGTGCGATCAAGATGATCATGGCGCTGCTGCCGCACATGCGCGAGCGCAGGTTCGGCCACATCGTCAACGTCTCGTCGATCGGCGTGCAGACCAACCCGCCGCGCTTCAGCGCCTATGTCGCGTCGAAGTCGGCGCTAGACGCGTGGACGCGCGTCGTCTCGTCGGAGGTCGTCGGCGACGGGATCACGTTCACGACGATCCACATGCCGCTCGTCCGCACGCCGATGATCGCGCCGACGAAGCTCTACGACCACTTCCCGACGATCAGCCCCGACGAGGCCGCCGGGCTCATCTGCGAGGCGATGCGCTCGCGCCCGAAGGAGATCAACACCCGCATCGGCACGGCCGGCGAGGTGCTGCACGCCCTCGCTCCGAAGGTCATGGACCAGATCCTGCACATGGCCTACAGGGTCTTCCCGGACTCTGCCGCTTCGAAGGGCGATAAGCCGGATGCCGAGCCCGAACGCGCCAGCGTCGAGCAGATCGCGATGGCGAACGTCATGAAGGGCGTGCACTGGTAAGAGGGGCCGGAGGGCACAGCCGGACGAGTTGCTATACAGGTGCTACGGCGGCGCGCGCTTGTGCGGCACGTGCCGCGAATTCACCACCTGGCGATCGCGCGACGGGACGCAAGACGGACCGGACGCGGGCGCGGAGGACAGAGCAGTGTTGAGCTCCTCGTCGGACCGACTCGTGCCGCAG
>DATMJM010000422.1:0-7226 GCA_035553935.1 Solirubrobacteraceae bacterium | reverse complement strand
GGCTGCAGGCGGAGCTGCGCAAGACGATCGTCTTCGTCACGCACGACATCGACGAGGCGATCGTCTTGCGCAGCTCCGCCTGCAGCCGCAGGAACTCGTTCTGCAGCCGTTCGCGGTTGATCGGGTCGATGGCGCCGAAGGGCTCGTCCATGAGCATCACCGGTGGGTCGATGGCGAGCGCCCGCGCGACGCCGACGCGCTGTCGCTGGCCACCGGAGAGCTGCGCGGGGTAGCGCTTGCGCATGACGCGCGGGTCGAGCCCGACGAGCTCGAGCAGCTCGTCCACGCGCGCGGCGATGCGCTTCTTGTCCCACCCCAGCAGCTTGGGCACGGTCGCGACGTTGTCGGCGACCGTGCGGTGCGGGAACAGGCCGATCTGCTGGATGACATAGCCGATGTGGCGCCGCAGCTCCTCCGGCTTGCGGTCGCGCACGCTGCGCCCGCCGAGCCGGATGTCGCCGGCCGTGATGTCGATCATCCGGTTGACCATCCGCATCGCCGTCGTCTTGCCGCAGCCAGACGGCCCGACGAGGACGCAGATCTCGCCCGCGGGAACCTCGAGCGACAGCCCGTCGACCGCGGGCTCGGCGCTTCCGGGGTAGCGCTTGGTCGCCTCGCAGAACTCCAGTGGCTCGGCCGTCGAACGGTCGGAGGGGTCCGGCACGGGCGCGATCCTACCGCGCGATCGGCGGCTTCATGCGCAGGCGAGGACGCCGCAGGCGCGAGCCGGCGGCTCATCGAGCCGCTCAGATCCCGGCCGCGTGTCGTGCCTCGGCGTGCGCGGCGTCCTCCAACGCGTCATCGAGCGGGTCGAGCTCGTCGAGGTCCAGCGCCGCCGCGATCAGCCAGTCGGCGAACCACGCGTTCTTCGGCAGCAGCGGGCCGTGCAGGTAGGTCCCGATGACGCCGCCGCGGCGGACGCCCTCCCGACCGGACGAGCCGGTGTTGCCATGGCCCTTGAGCACCCGTCCCAGCGGCTGCTCGCCCGGCCCCAGGTGCGTGTGGCCGGCGTGGTTCTCGAAGCCCGCGAGGACGCGGCGCCGGCCGTCGGCGTCGAGATCGACCTCGATCGCGACGTTGCCGATCAGGCGCGGCGCGGCGGAGCGGATCGTCTCCAGGTCGACGAGCCCGAGGCCCGGGATGTTCTCGTCCGCAAGCGCGTAGCGATGGCCGAGCAGCTGGTAGCCGCCGCACACGCCGAGCACGAGCTTGCCGGCGCCGGCGGCGGCGTGCAGCGCGTCGCGCTTGGTCTGCACGAGGTCCAGCGCGCAGAGGCGCTGGTCACGGTCCTGCCCGCCGCCGAGGTAGAAGAGGTCGTGCGCGCGCGGGTCGATCCCCTCGCCGAGCCCTGCCGCGGTGGCCTCGAAGCCGATCCCGCGCCACGCGCAGCGGCGCTCGAGCATGAGCAGGTTGCCGCGGTCGGCATAGATGTTCATGAGGTCCGGATACAGCGCGCAGACGCGCAGGACGCGGCGCTCAGCCACGCAGGATCACCACGCTCGTGCCGACGTGCTCCTCTGTGGCGGCGACGATCCGCGCGGGCAGCGGCGTGAGGCCCGCGGCGCGCCCCTCGCGCTCGACCTGGACGAGCTCGACGCGGTCGAGGTGCAGCACGTCGCCGCTGGCGCTGCGCCGCCCGTCGGCGCGGACGATCTCGCGGATGCGCTCGATCGCGACGGTCGCGCCGTGGTCGCGCAGCGCGACGGGCTGGCTGGAGTACAGCGAACCGTCGACGATCATCCGGTCGGGCAGCGGCAGCAGGAGGTGATCGGCGTCGAAGCACTCCAGCGCGTCGGCCAGCGCGATCGCGACGAGGCCGCCCGCCGCGAGGTGCGCGCGGACGCTGCGCAGGAAGCCCGCGCGGCCCTCCGGGCCCAGCAGCTGGACGGTCTGCATCGGCGCCATGACGATCGCGAAGTCGCGACGGGCGAGCTGAAAGCTCGCCGCGTCGCCGACGACGGTCTCGACCCGCAGCCGCTCGGCGGCGGCACGCCGGCGCAGCTCCGCGAGCAGCTCGCGATCGAGATCGAGGGCGACGACCTCGTGGCCGCGGCGGGCGAGATCGAGCGTCACGCGGCCGGTGCCGGCGCCGACGTCCAGGATCGGGCCCTGTGCCGCCGCGGCCAGCTCGCGCCAGAGCGCGAGGTCGGCGTCGTAGCGCCCGCACTCGACGTCGTGCCAGATCACGTGCTCGCTCATCGCGTGAAGGATCCCCGCGCAGCGCCGCGCGCCACGAGCAGCTCGCGCAGCGCGAGCATCGCGGTGTACGTCGGCAGCGCGACGAGCCGGCCCTCGCCGTCGGCGAGCGCGGCGTCCAGGCCGCGCTCGAGCGCGGGGACGACGCGCAGGCGCTCGGGCGCGACGCCGGCGTACTTCAACCGCAGCGCGAGCTCCGCCGCGCGCGTGCCGCTGCACGTGACGGTCCGCACGCGCTCCGCGATCACCTCGAAGTCGGCGTCCCACACCCACGAGATGTCGCGACCGTCGGCGATGTTGTCGTTGAGGACCGCGAGGACGTCGTGCTGACCGTCGTCGAGCGCGAGCGTGCGCAGGACCTCGTTGGCGCCGGCCGGGTTCTTGACGAGCATGATCGCCAGCTCGCGGCCTCCGACGCCGACCGTCTCGGCCCGTCCGAACGCCGCCTGTGCGGCCTCCAGCCCGGCGACGACGGCGTTGAACGGCGCACCGAGCGCGGCCGCGAGCGCCGCCGCGCCGACAGCGTTGTAGACGTTGTAGAGCCCCGGCAGGGGTAGCGCGACCGTGGCGTGCTCGGCGCCCGCGTGCAGCGTGAAGCGCGCCCCGCGCGTGCCCTCGAGCACGACGTCGCTCGCGTAGACATCGGGCTGCGGGCGCTGCGAGTCGCCGTTGGGGCAGCGGTAGCGGCCCAGATGACCGAGGTAGATCGCCTCGTACGCGTAGGGGGCCCCGCAGCGGCGGCAGTGCTTGGAGTCCGAGGCGTGCGCCATGCCGCGCAGCGCGACGCCGTCGTCCTGCACGCCGAAGTACGTCACGCGCCCGGTCGCGCTGTCGCGGCCCAGGTCGGCGACGAGCGGGTCGTCGGCGTTGAGCACGAGCTTCGCGCCGGGCGCGGCCGCGACCGTCGCCGCCCAGCGGTCGGCGATCGTCTCGAGCTCGCCGTAGCGGTCGAGCTGGTCGCGGAAGAGGTTGGCCAGCAGCAGCGCGCGCGGCGCGAGCTGCGGCACGACGCGGTCCAGCCAGAACTCGTCGACCTCGAACAGGCCGGCGTCGCCGTCGATCCCGTCGCCGCGTGCGGCGGCCAGCAGGACGCTCGCCACGCCGCCGGCCATGTTCGCGCCGGCGCGATTGTGCACCAGCCGCGCGCCGGTCCGCTCAAGGATCGCGGCGACCATCGCGGCGGTCGTGGTCTTGCCGTTCGTGGCGGAGATCACCGCGCTGCCCTGCGGCAGGCGGCGCGCGAGGCGCTCGATCGCGGCCGGCTCCATCCGCATGAGCAGCTTGCCCGGCAGGCTCGTCGCGCCGCGGCCGCTGCGCCGCGAGACCGCGCCGGCGGCGCGCGCGACCGCGATCTTCACGGGGAGCATCACGCGGGCACCAGGACGCGCAGCGCGCGCGGGACGACGCGGATCGTCGCCGGCGTGGCGCCGATCGGGTCGCCGTCGGCATAGACGTCGAAGGGGCGGTCGGCATCGACCTGCAGCTCGCGGCCCCGGAGGACGGTGACGGCCGGATGGTCGACATGCGTGCCCCTGAAGGCCTTGGGCATCGTCGCCAGGAACGACCGCTTGGGGTGCGTCGCGATCAGGACGACGTCCAGCAGGCCGTCGTCGAGCTCGGCGTCGGGCGCGAGGTACATGCCGCCGCCATAGCAGCCGGAGTTGCAGGCCGCGACGGAGTAGCCGGTCGAGCTGATCGCCACGCCGTCGAGGCGCAGCTCGAAGCGGGCCGGCTTCCAGCCCGCGAGGGCGCGCAGGGCGCCGTAGACGTAGACGAGCTTGCCGAGGCGAGAGGGCGCGGCGTTCGCGATCAGGTTGGCGTCGGAGTCGAAGCCCAGCGAGGCGATCCCGATGAACGAGCGCCCGCCGACGTCTCCGATGTCCAGGTCGCGCTCGGCGCCGGTCGCGACGACCGCGCACGCCGCCTCGACCTTCGGCGGGATGCCGAGCACGCGCGCGGTGTCGTTGCCGCGGCCGCCGGGCAGGATGCCGAGGACCGCGCCGGGGATCTCGCGCAGCGCCCCGACGACGCAGCCGATCAGGCCGTCGCCGCTGAGCGTGACGGTGACCTGACCGGCCTGCGCGGCGGCGTGCGCCAGCGCGCGGCCGTGCTCGAGGTCGCGCGTGAGCTCGGTGTGGAAGTCCACGCCCAGGTCGCGCAGAGCGCGCTCGGCGCGCGGCAGCAGGCGCGCGGCACGGCCCCCGCCGGCGGACGGATTGCACAGCACTACGACATGGCGGCCCAAGCCGGCTATCGCAGCACCATCGTCTCGAGCCGCTCGGAGATCCCGACCGGCGCCGGGTCCTGCGCGGCCTCGGCGAGTGCCCGGTCCGACGCGCCGGTCAGCACGATCGCACCGTCGATCCCGGCCGCGTGCGCCGCGCCGAGGTCGGCGTCGACGCGGTCGCCGATCATCAGTGCGCGGCCGGGGCCGAGGCGGTCCAGGGCCGTCTGCAGGAGCGCCGGCTCGGGCTTGCCGACGGTGGCGACCGCGCGCCCGGAGGCGGTCTCGACGGCCGCGATGACGGCACCCGAGCCGGGCCACAGCCCGTCGGGCTGCGGGAAGGTCGCGTCGCGGTTGGACCCGATGAGAAACGCGCCGCGCAGCGCCGCCTGCGTCGCCTCGCGCAGCTCGTCGTAGTGGAACTCCCTGTGGAACGCCACGACGACCACGTCCGCCCGGCTGGCGAACGTCGTGCCGTTGACGATCCGCAGGCCGGCGGCCTCGACGTGGCGGTGCAGCGCCGGCGAGCCGATGACGACGGCGGCGCGGCCGGCGAAGCGCTCGGCGAGGACGAACTGCAGCGCGCCGCCGACGGTGACCACCTCCTCGACCGATGCCTGGAAACCGAGCCGCCAGAGCTTGCGCACGTAGTCCTCGGTGAGCAGCTGGCTGTCGTTCGTCACGAACGCGACGCCCTTGCCGGCCGCTCGCAAGGCGGTGATCGCGGCGACGGCGCCGGGCGTCGGCTGGTCGCCGACCCAGACGCAGCCGTCGAGGTCGAGCAGGACGTGGTCGTAGCGGTCGACGAGCGTGGTGAGCGGCACGGCGGGAAGTGTGACCGGTAGCGCCGATGAACCGGCTGGCGCCGTGTCGACCGGCTCGACGAGCGGCGCCGAATCACTACGCTGCGAGCGTGCGGCGCGCGCTCGTCCTCATCGTGATCCTGCTCGCGACGCCGGCGCTCGTCGCCTGCGGCAAGGACGCCGACCTGGGTCGCGAGGACGGCGACGGGGCGGACGCGCCGGCGATCGCCAGCGACACCGCCCCGCCGACCGCGACGGCGACCACCCCGGCGCCGCAGCGGCGCACGCGCGACGGCTGCAGCGCCGTCCCGGCGCCGGAGCCGGCCGCCGCTCCCGACCTGCGCCCGTCGCGCAAGCGGCTGAACCGCGAGCGCCGTCACACGCTGGTCATCACGACGAACTGCGGCACGATCGAGATCCGCCTCGACGTGCGCCGCGCGCCCAAGACGACGGCGGCGTTCGCCGGCCTCGTGCGCCGCGGGTTCTTCGACGGGCTCACGTTTCACCGGATCGCCAAGCCCGGCGGCAACGACTACGTCATCCAGGGCGGCGACCCGCTCGGCACGGGCAACGGCGGCCCGGGGTACACGGTCGTCGAGCCGCCGCCGAAGGACCTGCGCTACACGCGGTATACGGTCGCGATGGCCAAGGCGCAGACCGAGCAGCCGGGAACCTCGGGCAGCCAGTTCTTCATCGTCACGGCCAGCGAGGCCCCGCTCGAGCCCGACTACGCGTTGCTCGGCGAGGTCGTCGGCGGCAAGTCGGTCGTGAAGCGCATCGCGCAGGTGCCGACGGATCCCGCGACCGAGATGCCGCTGGATCCCGTCGTGATGAGCAAGGTGCGGATCCGGTCGCGGTAGAGGTCATGCGGAGAACCGGTATGCCGCGCTGACGGTTCTTGCGCAGAGCGACGCTCCCGGCGCGTTGAAGCGCTGCGGCCTGTCGGTCGGCGGCGGGGCGCTTCGAAGCGTGATGAGGGTTCGTGCTCACGCGTCGCGAGCACCGCAGCGTCCACTACCGTGTCGCCGACGCGCCTGTCAGCGAGCTGCTGGCCTGGTTGTGCGCCGGCGACAACGCGGAGCACGTCGCCGCGTGCCGGCGCGTCGATCGAAGGGATGCTGATGAACGACAAGCCAGAGGGGTCACAGAACTCCGCCAGACGGGGCTCGTCGCGCCGGGTGTCGGGGCGCTTGCGGACGCGTCTGGGCGGTCAGGCGTGAGCGCGGCGCGCTACGGCGCGATCGTGATCGGCGGCGGCCCGGCCGGCGAGGTCGCCGTCTCGCGCCTGAACGCGCAGGGCCTCAGGGTCGCGCTGGTGGAGCGTGAGCTGGTCGGCGGCGAGTGCGCCTATTGGGCGTGCATCCCGTCAAAGGTGCTGCTGCGCCCGACCGAGGCGCGCGCGGGATCCGCGCGTGCGGCCGGTGTCGCGACGCCCGCGATCGACTGGCCGCAGGTCGCGGCCTACCGCGACCACATGATCCGCGACCTCGACGACGCCGCGCAGGTCAAGGCCTACCGCGACGACGGAGTGGACGTCTTCGAAGGCGACGCCCGGATCGACGGTCCCGGCCGCGTCGCCGTCGACGGCCAAGTGCTCGGGACCGATCGGATCGTGGTCGCGACCGGCAGCGATGCGCGGATCCCGCCGATCGAGGGCCTGCAGGAGGCGGGCTACTGGACTAACCGCGAGGCGACGACGCTGACGGACATCCCGGAGAGCGTCGTGGTGCTCGGCGGCGGCCCCGTCGGCGTCGAGCTCGGACAGTTCATGCGCCGCTTCGGCGCACGGGTCACGATCGTCGATCACGGCGACCGGCTGATCTCGCGTGAGGACCCGGTCGTCGGCGAGCTGATCGCCACGGCTCTGCGCGACGAGGGAATCGAGCTGCGGCTCGGCGCGAAGGCCGTCAGCGTGCAGCTCGAAGACGGCGAGCGTGTCGTGCGGCTCGACGACGGCGAGCAGGTCAGCGGCCGCGAGTTGCTGGTCGCAACCGGCCGTGCGC
>DATMJM010000421.1:0-2413 GCA_035553935.1 Solirubrobacteraceae bacterium | reverse complement strand
CGACCGCATCTACGGCGGTCCGGGCAACGACAGGATCACGGGCGACCGCGGGCGCGACACGATCTTCGGGGGAAGCGGCAACGACACGATCTTCGGCAACCTCGACAACGACACGATCGCCGGCGGCCCGGGCAACGACCGCATCAACGTCGTCGGCGGCGGCCGCGACGTCGTGCGCTGCGGCGCCGGCAACGACCGCGTCTTCGCCGACGCGCACGACCGGGTCGCCGCCGACTGCGAGCGGATCTCGCGCTAGCCGTGCGAGAGGGCGAGGCCAGCGCCGGTGGTCGGCAGCGCCGACCGCGCGCGGTGCTCGCCGTCCTCGTCGCGGTCGCCGCGGCGGCTGCGCTCGCGCTCGTGGCGGTTCTGGCGCCGCCGGGCGCGGAGGCCCCGCGCGAGGCGTCCGCCGAGCTCGAGCGCTGCGCCGGCCTGGGACCCGGCCCGCAGGCACGCGCCTGCTTCGGCGACGCGATCAGCAGGCAGATCGAGCCGGCCGCGGACCCCACCCCGGTGCTGCTGCGCGTCGATGCCGCGATGTCCCGCCTGGGCAGCGATGCGGCGTCGAGTTGCCACGTCGTGATGCACACCGTCGGGCGCCGCTACGCGCGGAAGCACGCGATCACGCTGGCGACGCTGCTGCGCTACCTGCCGCGCACCAACGATCCCGGCTGCGCCGCCGGCTTCGCGCACGGCGTCGTCACGGCGATCGCGCCGGCGATCCTGCGCGACGGCCCGCGCGCAGCCCACGCGGTCTGCGCCCGCGCCGCGACGCGCTACCAGCGCTACAGCTGCGTGCACGGTCTCGGCCACGCGTACATGCGCTTCTACGCGGAGCAGCTCGCGCCCGCGCTGAAGCTGTGCGACGCGCTCGGCGCCGACGCCGCGCCGGATTGCGCGCAGGGCGCCTACCACGACTACTGGCTGGCGATCGCCGGCCAGGACGACGCCGAGCGCCCGCGGGGAGCGCAGACCGACGTCCGCGTGCTCTGCGACAGCCAGCCGGCGCGCTTCGTGCTGCCATGCTGGTACCGGGCCTTCATCGACACCCGCCCCGCCGGCTACCAGACCGCGACGCCCCAGGACCTTCAGCGCGTGTGCCGCGAGACGAGCGGGGTCCAGCGGCGCGGGTGCATCACGGCGGCTTCGGTGATCGGCTCGCCCAACCCGCTGCGCCAGCTGCGTGTCTGTCGCGGGCTGGCCACGCGCGACATGCTGCCCTGCATCCGCGGGACCAAGGTGCAGAACCTCGACGCCGCCGACCTGCCCAACCAGCTGCGCGTCATCGGCCGCTGCAAGGCCTTTGCGGCGGCGGTCCGCGAGCGCTGCTACGAGTGGCTCGGCAAGGTGCTGGCCGTCACGACCGACGGTCGCTTCGAGCGCACGGGTTGCCCGCGCGTGGCGCAGCGCCGGGCCTGCGAGCGCGGCGCGCGCTCCTACGAGCGGGCGCTCGTGACGTTCAGCTGAGTCGCCCGCCACTCCGCCTCGGCCCCCTACGGAGCAGCGGTGCGAAGGCGCTGGCTTCGCCCTGCTGTCTGACCTTGCGCTCGTGCCGCGTCGCCCGCGCGGCGCGGTCGCCGCCGATCAGGTCGCGGGAGCCGCCTGGCCGGCGCGGAGGTTGCCGAGCAGGCCGGCGAGGATGCCGTGACGTTGCCCGGCAGGTTCTGCGAGCCGCCGCCGCCGGAGGCCGACGTGCCGCCGACGAACGGCAGCGAGTCGAGGATCGTGCGCAGGTCGTCGACGAGCTGGGCCGTGCGGCTGCGCTGCTCGTCGTCGACCTCCGGCAAGGCGCTGCTGCTCAGCGGGCCAGCCGAGCTGCGCGAGCAGCTGCGTGATCTCAGCACCAACGGCCAGATCGAGAACGCGCTGCGCGCCCTGCCGCGGCGCGAGCCCGGATGCCCGCTGCGCCCTTGCGATACCGCATCGGCCACAACGAGGCGATCAACATCGTCCGCCGCCGCCAGCCCGTCGCCGACTCCAGCCTCGCCACCGACTCGCTGACCGTTCCCCCGGCAAGCAGCGCCACGATCATCCTCACTGGCAGTCGGACACCTCGCGCGTTCGCGAGTCCGATGTCTGAGGATCGTTCTAGGCACGCGGCCGGGGCGGGCCGAGCGCGCTCAGGTCGTGAGGCGACTGCATGGGGTTACGCTGGAGGGGCATGCGAGAGATCTTCAAGGGATTCCTCATGCTGAGGCTGCTCGCATCCATCCCCATGGTGATCGTCATCGTGGTGCTGCTGGGAGTCTCGGCGCTCGCGGGTGGCTCGGAGCTCCTCGGCATCGCCATCCTCGCTGCCGTTCCCGTCATCGCGGTGGCTGCCGTCGGGTGGCTCATCGCGCGGCGAGCCAGCGCGTGAGCGGCCAGCCGCACTCGTAACCGATCGTCCACCAGCGCGTGCCCCAAAATCAGCGGG
>DATMJM010000420.1:0-10519 GCA_035553935.1 Solirubrobacteraceae bacterium | reverse complement strand
CGCTCGTGCAGGAGGCGGCACGCCGAGCTCGGCGCTCGCCGCCTCCTGCACGAGCGTCACCCACGGGTCGTTTGTCGCGGTCTCGCCGGGCGCGAACTGGCCGCCGCTCCACGCGATCTCGACCGGCGGTCCCTGGTCGTCCGCCGCCGCCGCGACGACGCGCTCGAGCTCTGCTCGCGCCTCGGCCGCAGATCCGCCCACCGGCACGCCGAGGCGCCCCTCGAACGTCAGCTGCTCGGGTACCTGGCTCGACCAGCGCCCGGCCCGCAACCGGCCGACGAGCAGCGGGTAGGGGAGCGGGTCGCCCGCCAGCAGCGGATGGCGCGGACGCGCGTTGACCGCCCGCTCGTGCTCGTGCAGCGCGGCGTGGATCGGCAGGTAGCGGTCGATCGCCGACACGCCCTCGAGGCGCAGCGCCGCGTGTGCCGTGCGGCCGCCCACCGTCCCGGTGAACGTCAGCGCGCCGCCGGTCGCACAGACGATCCGCAGCTCCGTCGGCTCGGGGATGAGCGCGGCCGCGAAGCCGGGATCGCGCTCGAGCGCGGCAAACGTGCCGAGCCCGCCGTCCTCCTCGGACGGGACCGCCTGCAGCACGATGTCGCCCGCCGGCTGCTCGCCCGCCGCGCGCAGCGCCGCCATCGCGTGCAGCGCGGCGATCACGCCGCCCTTCATGTCGACCGCGCCACGGCCGTGCACGCAGCCGCCGTCGATCGCGCCCGACCACGGATCGCGCTGCCACGGCTCGGTGCCCGCAGCGACGACGTCGATGTGCCCGTTGAGCGCCACGCGCGGCGCGGCCCGGTCGGCGCCGTGCAGCGTGACGATCGCGCCGACGAGCTCGCTTCGCGCCGTCTCCTCTCCGGGATATCCCGGTGCGGCCCGCAGCGCGGCGAGGTCGAACTCGGCGAGCTCGCCCACCAGGCCGAGCTCGTCCGCAAGCGCCACGACGAGCTCGGCGGCGGGCCGCTCGGAGCCGGTGATGCTCGGCACGCGCACGAGGCGGCCCAGGTCGCGCGCGATCGCGTCGCGGTCGACCTGTGCGAGCGCCGCGCTCATCGACGCCGCCGTATCCCGGGGGAGGACGGGACGCTCGCGAGCGCGGCCATCGCCGCGTTGCGGCCGGCGATCGCGCTGACGCCGCCGCCGCGACGCGCGCCGGCGCCGCACAGCAGGATCGCCGGGTCGTCGGTCTCGACGCCCCAGCTTCCGACGTCCTCGGGCTGCTCGGCGAACGGCCAGCCGAGGTCGCGGTGGAAGATGTGGCCGGCGGGCAGGCGCAGCTCGCGCTCGAGGTCCTGCGGCGTGTGCGCCTCGATGCAGGGCGCGCCGTCGGCCGAGCGCAGGACGCAGTCCTCGATCGGCTCGTCGAGCACGGAGTCCAGCGAGCGCAGCGCCGCTGCCCGCGCCTGGGCGCCCGCCCGCCGCTCGTCGGCGGCGAACAGCCGTGCCGGCATGTGCAGCACGAACAGCGTCAGCGCCTGCGCGCCGCTCGCGGCGAGCTGCGGGCCGAGGATGCTGCGGTCCGTGAGCGTGTGGCAGTACGCCTCGCACGGCGGCAGCGGCGGGATGCGCCCGGCGGCGGCGGCGTCGTACGCGGCCTGCAGCTGCGCCGCCGTCTCGTTGACGTGCAAGGTCCCGGCGAAGGCCCGCTCCGGGGTGATCGACGCGTCGCGCAGGCGCGGCAGGCGAGCGAGCAGGAGGTTGATCTTGAGCTGCGCGCCCTCCGGTTGCGCCTCCGCCTGCGCCCGCGGGCGGCCGCGCAGACGCTCGAGCTCGGCGGGCGCGACGTTGACCAGGATGCGCCGAGCGCCGACGCCGCACTCGCCGCCGTGCGCCGCGCGGAAGCGCACCTCCCCGTCGCCGATCGCGACGACCTCCGCGCCGGTGCGCAGCTCTGCGCCCGCCCGCAAGGCTGCGCCACGCAACGCGTCCGAGACTGCGCCCATCCCGCCGACCGGCACGTCCCAGCGGCCGGTCCCGCCGCCGATGACGTGCATGAGAAAGCAGCGGTTCTGGCGCAGGTCGTCGTCGCCGGCGGCCGCGAAGGTGCCGATGAGCGCGTCGCTGAGGATCACGCCGCGCACGAGGTCGTCGCTGAACGCCCGCTCGAGTCCGAGGCCGAGCGGTCGCTCGAAGATCATCTCCCACAGCTCGTCGTCGGCGACGATCGCGCGCAGCTCGGCGCGCGAGCGCAGCGGCTCGGTGAGGGTGGGGAAGAGGCGGCGCGCGAAGCCGGCGAGCGCGGCGTGGAAGCGCCGCCACGCCGCGAGCTCGGCCACTCCGCCGGCGACGCGCTCGAACGAGGCACGCGTCTCGTGCTCGTCATCGCCGACGAGCAGCCCGCGCGCCGCGCCGGCGCGCGGGTCGGGCGTGTACGACGCGATGCTGCGGCGCGCGAGGCGCACGCGCAGGCCGAGCTCGTCGACGATTCGGCGCGGCAGCAGGCTGACGAGGTAGGCATAGCGCGACAGGCGCGCGTCGAAGCCCGCGAAGGGCCGCTCGGAGACGGCCGCGCCGCCGACGTGGTCGCGGCGCTCGAGCACGAGGCACGACCAGCCGGCGCGCGCGAGATAGGCGGCCGCCGCGACGCCGTTGTGCCCACCGCCCACGATGACGGCGTCGTAGGTCATTCGCAGGCCGGCGCGCGGGACGTCTGGCCGTGGCCGGTCAGGCCGCGGCGCCGGCCCGGGCCAGCACCCGCAGCGCCGCCACCCGGACTGCCTCGTCGAGCATCTGCCCGTCGAGCGCGACGGCGCCCGCGCCGCCGGACCGCTCGGCGTCCTCGAGCGCCTCGATCACGGCCCGCGCGTGGGCGACCTCCTCGTCGGAGGGGCTGAACAGCTCGTTCAGCGCGGCGACCTGCGCGGGGTGGATCGCCCACTTGCCGTCGAAGCCCATGTCGCGCGCGCGCTCGGCGGCGGCCGTGAAGCCCTCGTCGACGGCGATCCCGAGGTAGGGCCCGTCGATCGCCGCGACGCCGTTGGCGCGGGCGGCCACGAGCAGCGCGTCCTGGATCGCGCGCCACGCGTCCAGCTCTCCGCCGGCGCCCCCGGCGCGCCCGAGCGAGGCCGCGAGGTCGGCGTAGCCGAGGATCAGCGAGTCGAGCCGCGGCGAGGCCGCGGCGATCTCGGCGAGGCGGTCGACACCGGAAGCCGTCTCGATGAGCGCCTGCACGCGCAATGGGGGGCCGTCGATCCCGGCTGCCGCCTCGACGCCGTCGAGCAGGCGGTCGACGAACGCCAGGTCGCCCGCGCTCTCGACCTTCGGGACGATGATCGAGCCCGGCCCGCGCGCGAGCGACGCGGTCGCGACGATGTCGGCGTGGCACCACGGCGTGCGCGGCGCGTTGACGCGGACGGCGCTTCGGACGTCCTCGTAATGCGGCTCCTGCAGGGCGGCGACGACGGCCTCGCGGGCCTCGTCCTTGGCCGAGGTGGCGACGGCGTCCTCGAGGTCGATGATGACCTCGTCGGCGCCGCGCTGGGGCGCCTTGGCGAGCATCGAGGCCGACGAGCCGGGCACGGACAGGCACGAGCGGCGGGCGGTGGGCGACGGTGAGGTGGGCATCAGGCCGCAGCGTAGTCGGGCTGCGCGGGCGATGTCAGCCGGTCAGCCGGCGCGCACGGACGCGATCGCCGGCAGCCGCTGCGCCACCTCGAACCAGGTATGGCCGGCGTCGCCCGAGCCGAAGATCTCGCCGGAGGTCGCACCGAAGTACAGCTCCAGCGAGGCGCCCTGGCCGGTCGCGGCGAACGACTGGCGCAGGACCGACAGCCACGCGTCCTGCTGCGGCAGGCCGCGGTCGCGCGGCGTCCACGACGCGCCGGCGTCGCGTGTCTCCCAGACCGCTACGCGGCCGTCGGTCACGCGGTCCTCGGTCGTGACCGGGATGACGTACGCGCTGTCGGGGTCGTCCGGGTCGAGCGCGACGGGAAAGCCGAAGTCGTGCGGCAGGCCGGCGGCGATGTCGATCCACGTGCGGCCGGCGTCGTCGGAGCGGTAGACGCCGCCGTGGAACTGCAAGAACAGGCGCTCGGGGCGCCGGCGGGCGCGCTCGAGATGGTGCACGCACAGGTCGATCGCGGTGGCCTGCGCCTCCTCGGGCAGGTAGTCGGCGACGATCCCCTCGTTGCCGTGGCTCCAGGTCGCGCCGCCGTCCTCGCTCAGCCAGACGCCGGCGGCGGAGATCGCGAGCGCGAGCCGCTCGGGGTCCCCCGGCCAGGGGGCGATCGAGTGCACCGACAGCCCGCCGGAGTCGCGCCGCCAGCGCGGCCGCGTCGGGTGGCGCCACAGCGCCTCGTTGAGCTGCCATGTCTCGCCGTCGTCGCGGCTCTCGAACAGGACGCCCGGGTCGCCGCCGGCGTACAGCAGCCGGTCGGCCTCGCCGGCCGCGATGACCCAGATGCGCTTGAGCGCCTCCGTGCCGCCCCTGGGCAGCGCGACGCCGCGCGCGGGCTGCCAGGCGTTCGCGCTCGGCTCGTCGTCGGTGAACCAGATCCGCGGACCCCAGAACGGCGACGTGACCGCGGCGAAGCAGCGGCCGGTGCGCGCGTCGCGCAGCGCGTAGTCGACCGGGTCGCCGACGAACGCGCGCGTCGTGATCGCAAAGCGCGATCCCGGCTCGCCGTCGAGCACGAAGAGACCCTTGCGGGTCCCGACGAGCAGCTCGGTCATCCGCGCGGCGTCATCCGCCGGAGATCGCGGGGAGGATCTCGAGCTTGTCTGTGTCCTCCAGCGCGGTGTCCGGATCGGCGGGATCGCCGTTGACGAAGACGTTGATGTGGCGGCGCAGCACCCCGCGCTCGTCGAGGATCCAGCCCTCCAGGCCGTGCTCCCGCTCGAGCGCCTGCAGCAGCTCGGTGACCGTGCCGCCGTCGACGCTCAGCTGCGAGGAGCCGGCGAGCTTCTCGAGCTGTCCGCGTAGTCGAACGATCGCCATGGCGGGATCTTAGGCTTCCGGCCGGCCGCGGGCCATCGCGCGTGCACGGCGGGCAGCCGCGCGCCCGGCACGGCGCCGAGCGCGCCGTAGAAGGCGAACGCGATCCAGGCGCGGGGGCTTACGGCGCGGCGTTGATCATGTGCGTCGCGGTCGATTCGAGGTGGCTCCACAGTTGCGCGCGGAGCTCCTCCGGCAGGGCGGCCTCGTCGACCGCGACGCGCATCGCGCGCAGCCAGGCGTCGCGCTCGCGCACGCCGATGCGAAACGGCGCGTGGCGCATCCGCAGCCGCGGGTGGCCGCGCTCGTCGGAGTACGTCGTCGGCCCGCCCCAGTACTGGACGAGGAACTGGCGCAGGCGCCGCTCGGCGCCTTCGAGGTCGTCGAGCGGATAGACCTCGCGCAGCACCTCGTCCTCCGGGACCTGAGCGAAGAAGCGCGCGACGATGCGCCGGAACGCGGGCTCGCCGCCGACAGCGTCGTAGAAGGTCTGGCGCGGCGGGACGCTCGTCACGGCGCTACGGCACGGTCCACGACGCAAGCACGCCGTCACGGTCCGCGCCGCGCAGCTCGTTGAGGCCGCCGAGCGGCTCGCCGTTGACGACGATCTGCGGAAAGCTCTCCAGGCCGGTGACCTCGGCGAGCTCGACCTGCAGCTCCGGGTGGTCGCTGAGGTTGACCTCCTCGAACGTCACGCCGCGCTTGCCGAGCAGCGACTTGGCATGGTCGCAGTATGTGCAGGAGTCGGTCGTGAACACGACGACGCGCGATGGCATGCCGCCAGTATGGCTCGTGGACGCCGCAGCGCGCGCGGCGCGCGGCAGGCACCATGCGGGTGCATGGAGCCCGACGACCTCTTCGGCCTGCCGCTGGGCCGCTTCGTCCCCGAGCGCACGGCGCTGGCGCGGGCGCTGCGCGCCGACCAGCGGCGCGACGAGGCGGCTGCGGTCGCGGCGCTGCGCAAGCCGTCGGTCGCGGCGTGGGCGGTCAACCAGCTCGTGCGTACGCAGGGCGCCGCCGTGCAGGAGCTCTACGATGCCGGCGACGCGCTGCGCGCCGCGCAATCCGATCTGCTCGCCGGCACGGGCGACGGACGCACGCTGCGCGCCGCCGGCGAGCGCGAGCGGGCCGCGGTCGGCGCGCTCGTCGAGGCCGCGCGCGGGCTGCTCGACGCCGACGGGCACGAGCTCAGCCCCGCGGTCGTCCAGCGCGTCAACGACACGCTGCATGCCGCGGCGCTGGATGAGCAGGCGCGCGAGCGGGTGCGCGAGGGCAGACTCGAGCGCGAGTTGCGCCACGTCGGCCTCGGTCTCGGCGAGTCCGTCGTCGGTCCGGCGGGAACGCCCGCGCCCGCCAGAGGCAAGCGCAAGCGGGTCGCCGCGCCGGCCGACTCACCCGAGAGCGAGGACGAGCGCGTCGGACGCGAGCGGGCCGAGGCGCGCGAGGCGGCGCGCGCGGCAGAGGCCGCCGCCCGTCGCCGCGCGCAGCGCGCCGCGCACGCCCTGCGCGCCGCGGAGGAGCGCCGCGAGCGCGCGGCGCGGGCGCTCGCGGACGCCGACGAGGCGCTGGCGGCGGCACGGGCGAAGGCCGATGAGGCCGCGCAGGCCCACGACGACGCCAAGGCCGAGCTGGAGCGGCTGTGAGAGCGCTTGCACAATGAGGTACAACGACCGCGATGACTCCTTGGCAGCACGAGAAGACGAGCGTCGACACGATCAAGCGCTTCGGCGAGCTCGCCGACCGCGGCGACGACCCGCGCAAGGCGGCGCGCGCATGGAGCGCCGAGGGCTTCGACGACGAGGAGGCGGCGCAGTGGCTGGAGGCGCGCTGCTTCGATCCGCAGGCGGCGCGCGATCTCGCGGACCTCGGCGTGACCCCCGGCCAGGCGGGCAAGCGCACGCGCGACGGCCGCGGCGACTACATCGACACGATCGCCTTCAAGGTCTCCAGCGGAGACCTCAGCGCGCGCCAGGGCGCGGCCCGCTGCATGTCGAGCCGATGAGCGGCGACGATCCCCCCGCCGCTGCTCTGCCCGACCCCGACGAGCGCCCGTGCGATGACTGCGGGCACGTCTGGTTCGCCGGCGAGCGTCACCACGGATACGTCGACGCCGGAACGGATGACCCCGAGGACGTCATCGTGCTCTGCGCGCTGTGCCGCCGCCGGCGCCTGCTGCCGCAGCCCGCGCCCGAGTGGTCGTGAGCGGGTCAGCGGCGCGTGACGACGAAGCTGCTGCGCACGACGCGCGTCGAGCGGCCCGCGGCATTCTCGGCGACGACCGCCAGGCGGTAGCGGCCGGCGTGCAGCACCTTGCGGCCGATCTCGGTCTTCAGGCGCAGCCTGTTCGCGCCGCTCTTGCCGCGGCGCGTGAAGCGGCGCGACAGCGAGCGGCCGCGGCCGCGCCCGGTGACCGTGAACGTGACGGTCCCCGGGGCGGACAGGCGAAACGAGATCTTCGTGCCGCGGCCGCCGGTGCTGAAGCGCCGCGGCGACAGCCGGAGGGCGTGCAGCGAGAGCGGCACGGCCACGGGCTCGGCCGCCGCCCGGGCCGCCGGTCGGGCGCGTGCCGGGGTGGACTCGTCGCCCGCCGGGGCGGGAGCCGCCGGCGCGAGCGCGTCGACGTTCAGCGCGTACGGGCAGCCGTTGCGCGCCGTGTCCGCGACCGGGCGCGAGAAGTGGTCGCCGAGCGCCTGCGTGTAGTAGGGCCTGCCGCCGGACACGGCGGTGCCGACGCCGAGATCCGCAGCACCGCCGAGCAGGTTGCGGCAGTGCCCGGCGCTTGCCATCCAGCCGAGCACGAGGGCGCGCGCGTGGCCGTAGCCATAGGCGATGTTCTCGCCGGCGCCGGCCCCGTAGCCCTGGGCGGCCGCCCGCGCGGTGGGATCCAGGCCGTCGGGGTTCACGTGGTCGAAGAAGCCGCGAACGCCCATGTCCAGGCTGTGCAGCGCAGCGGCGGCGTCGAGCCGGACGTCGCGGCGAAACGCCGGCAGGCCGAAGTGCGCGCGGATCTGGTTGCTGAGGCAGAAGACGGCGTCGCTGACCGCGGCGCTGCCGGCCGCCGTGGGCGCGACCTGCTCGCCGGGGCAGGGGGTTCGCGCCTGCGCGGCCGGCGCGGCGCACAGCGCGGCTGCGACGGCGCAGAGCAGCGCGATGAGCCGCGGGCGTGCCATGAGGAGGACAACGGCGCCCGCCCGTGCGAACGCGATCCCTGCCGGCGACGCTGGACGGACGTTGGCCGCCGTGCTCGACAGATGTTCGATCGCCGTCAGCGGCACGATGGCTGGTCTGTCGCCCTGCCGGGTAAACGGCGGCTCGCATGGATGAACGGCAGCATTTCGGCGAGGAGGAGCCGTACTCGCTCGGGCTCGAGGAGGAGCTGTTCATCGTCGATCCCGCCGACGGGCGGCTGATCAACGCGGCCGCAGGGGTGCTCGACCAGCTCGGCGAGCTCGAGCGCGGCGCGGTGAAGAGCGAGCTTCACCGCAGCCAGATCGAGCTCATCACCGGCGTTTGCGCGACCGTCGAGGAGGCGGTTGCCGAGCTCTCCGAGCTGCGCTCCGCCGTGCTCGGGACGGGTGTCGGCGTCGTCGCATCGGGCACCCATCCGACGGCGTGCGAGGGCGACTCCGCGATCACCGACAACCCGCGCTACGAGCGCATCGGCGGCTGGCTCGGCGATGCCGGCGCCACGCCGGTCTGCGCGCTGCACATCCACGTCGGGATGCCCGACGCGCAGACCGCGATCCGCGCATTCAACGGCCTGCGCCGCCACACCCCGCTGCTCGAGGCGCTGGGCGCCAACTCGCCGTTCCGCCACGGCCGCGACAGCGGCCTCGCCTCGTCGCGCGAGCTGACACTGCGTTCGTGGCCGCGCGCGGGCATCCCGCGCGCGATGGCCGACTTCGACGACTTCGCGCACTTCGCGGACCGGCTCACGCGCGTCGCCGAGGTCCCCGACTACACGTTTCACTGGTGGAAGGTGCGCCCCCACCCGCGCCTCGGGACCGTGGAGATCCGCGCGCTCGACACCCAGGTCTCGCCGCGCCACACGGCAGCGCTCGTCGCCGCCGTGCACGCCCTCGCGCGGTGGGAGGCGCAGGGTGAGCCGGCCGACGGCCCGCCCGCCGAGGTCCTCGACGAGGCCTCCTTCCGCGCCGGCAGGGGCGGCGTCGAGGCGACGCTGCCCGATGGCGACTGCCACCTGCGCCCGGTCGCCGAGCTGCTCGACGAGCTCGTCGCGCGTGTCCGGCCGGCGGCGCGCGAGCTCGGCTGCGAGGCGCAGCTCGACGGGCTCGCGCAGCTGCTCGAGGACGGCGGCGGCGCGGGAGTCCAGCGTGCCGCGTGCGGCGACGGCGACTTCGATGCGCTGCTCGCCAAGCTCGTCGGCGGCTGCCGCGAGGCGACGGAGCGCTCGGCTCGCTGAGACGATCAGGGCGTGACCACCTCGGCCGGGCTGCTCGTGTTCCGCGAGCGCGACGGCACCCTGGAGGTGCTGCTGGCGCACATGGGCGGCCCGTTCTGGGCGCGCAGGGACGAGCGCGCCTGGTCGATCCCCAAGGGCGAGCTCGGCGCGGGCGAGGAACCGCGCGCCGCGGCGCTGCGCGAGTTCCGCGAGGAGCTCGGCCACGCGCCGCCGGACGGGCCGCTGCTCGAGCTCGGCGCGATCCGCCAGCGGGCGGGCAAGACCGTGATCGCGTTTGCGGTCGCGGGCGACCTCGACCCGGCGCAGATCAGGCCGGGCACCTTCGAGCTCGAGTGGCCGCCGCGCTCGGGCCGGATGCAGCAGTTTCCCGAGGTCGACCGCGTCGCCTGGCTCGACCTCGCGACGGCGCGGTGCAAGATCGTCGCCGGCCAGGCGGCGCTGCTGGACCGCTTGGAGCAGCACCGTCGGGACGGGTCGTGACGATGCCGTGCTCCCCGGCCCCGACGCCGCGCCGCGTGCGCTCGATCGCGGCGGCTGCACGCTTGGGACGTACGTGACGCCGTCAGACCTCGAGCGTCTCGGCAACCTCGAGCCACGCCGCCTCGGTCTGCTCGCGCTCGGCGGCGCAGGCCGCGAGCTCGTCCTGCAGCTCGCGCAGCCGCTCGTGGTTCGTGGCGTCGCGCGCCATCGCGGCGTGGATCTCCTGCTCGCGGACGGCGAGCCTGTCGAGAGTGCGCTCGAGGCGCTCGATCTCCTTGCGCGCGGTGCGCAGCGCGCCACCGGCGCCCTTCGGCCTGGCCCCGGTCGCGGCGGCCGGCGGGGGCGGCGCGGGCGTGGCGTCCGCCGCCTCGCGCCGTGACCGGACGTACTGCTCGATCCCAGCGGGCAGGTGGCGGATCGCGCCGTCGCCGGTGAGCGCGTAGACGTCGTCGCAGACGCGCTCGACGAAGTAGCGGTCGTGGCTGACGACGACGAGCGTGCCGGGCCAGGAGTCGAGCAGGTCCTCGAGCGCCGTCAGCGTCTCGATGTCGAGGTCGTTCGTGGGCTCGTCGAGCAGCAGGACGTTGGGCTCTCCCATCAGCAGGCGCATGAGCTGCAGGCGCCGGCTGATGGGAGAGCCCAACGTCCTGCTGCTCGACGAGCCCACGAACGACCTCGAC
>DATMJM010000419.1:0-5098 GCA_035553935.1 Solirubrobacteraceae bacterium | reverse complement strand
GGGCGCACCGCATCGTCGACTTCGAAGCCGAGCCGCAGCCGGCCGAGCCCGACGCCGAGCTCGCCGACGTGCTGCACCTGCCGCCCGCGCCCGAGCGCCGCCGCGGGGGCGGGCTCGGGTTCCGCGGGGGATGACGCGCGTCGCCGTCCTCAAGGGCGGCCGCTCGCTCGAGCGCCAGGTCTCGCTGAAGTCCGGCGCGCGCGTGCAGGACGCGCTGCACCGGCTCGGCCACGACGTCGTCGCGATCGACGTCGGCCACGACCTCGTCCGGCGCCTGCGCGCGACCGCGCCGGAGGTGGCGTTCGTCGCGCTGCACGGGCGCGACGGCGAGGACGGCACCGTGCAGGAGCTGCTCGAGGCGCTCGCGATCCCCTACACGGGCAGCGGCGTGTCGGCCTGCATCCGCTGCGCCGACAAGGTCATCGCAAAGCACCACATGCGCGACGCCGGCATCCCGACGCCCGACTTCTTTGCGTTCAACGAGACCGCCTTCAAGGAGCTCGGCGCGGCCGACGCGCTGCCGGCGATCGAGGAGCGCCTCGGCTTCCCGCTCGTCGTCAAGCCCGCGGGCCAGGGCTCGGCGCTGGGGATCAAGTTCGCCGCCGCGGCGGGCGAGGTCCCGGGCGCGCTCGTGGCCGCGTTCTCCTACGACGACAAGGTCCTGCTCGAGCGCCACGTGCGGGGGCGCGACCTCGCCGTCTCGGTCCTCGACGGCGCCGTGCTGCCGGTCGTCGAGGCGGTGCCGACAGAGGAGAGCTTCTACGACTTCGAGGCGCGCTACGAGATCGGGCGCACCCGGTTCGTCTGCCCCGCCGAGCTGCCCGACGCCGTGACCGCGCGCGCGCAGGAGCTCGCGCTCGCCGTCTGGGACGTGCTCGGCTGCAGCGGCTTCGCCCGGATCGACCTCATGCTCTGCGCCGAGACGGGCGAGCTGACGGTGCTCGAGGCCAACGCGATTCCCGGGATGACCGACACCTCGCTGCTGCCGCAGGCGGCGGACGCCGCCGGGATGGGCTTCGACGAGCTGATCGGCCGCATCGTCGACCTCGCGCACCTGTAGCGCGCAGGCGCTACTCGTCGCCGGCGAAGTCCTCCGGCGTGACCTGGTCGAGGAAGTCCTTGAACTTCTCGACGACCTCCTCGGTGTCCTCGACGTCGTGCTCGAACTCGATCGCCGACTCGGCGATGACCTCCTCCGCGGCGTAGATCGGCGCGCCTGAGCGCACCGCGAGGGCGAGCGCGTCGCTCGGCCGCGAGTCGATCTCCATCTCCTTGCCGTCGACCGCGAGCGTGATCGACGCGAAGAACGTGTTGTCGCGCAGCTCGGTGACGGCCACCTGCGTGCAGCGCGCGTCGAGCTCGCCGAGCATGTCGCACAGCAGGTCGTGCGTCATCGGCCGCGGCGTCGTCTGTCCCTGCAGCTTCATGAGGATGGCGGCCGCCTCGGGGTGGCCGATCCAGATCGGGAGGAACTTGTTGCCGGCGACGGTCTTCAGCAAGACGATCGGCTGCTTGCCGACCATGTCGAAGCTGACGCCATAGATCACCATCTCCTGCATCCGCTGGAGCATAGCTGTGGTCTGCCCGCGGACCGGCGTCGGGCCGCGCGCGGCCCTATGATCGTCCGCATGGCAATCCCCGACAGGCAGGCGCCCGGCATCCGCAGCGGCCGCGAGCGCATCCTCGACGCGGCCTACGGCCTCTTCAGCCGCTCCGGGGTGCGGGCGATCGGCGTCGACACGATCACGGCCGAGGCCGACGTGGCGAAGATGACGCTGTACCGCAACTTCGCGTCGAAGAACGACCTTGCGCTCGCCTTTCTCGCCCTGCGCGAGGAGCGCTGGACGAAGGGCTGGGTGCAGGCCGAGGTGCGCCGCCGGGCCGATACGCCCGGCGGGCAGCTGCTCGCGATCTTCGAGATCTTCTCGCAGTGGTTCGGCCGCGAGGACTTCGAGGGCTGCGCGTTCATCACGTCGCTGCTGGAGTTCGACGAGCGCTCGGACCCGGTCCGCCAGGCCTGCGTCTCGCACCTCGCGAACATCCGGGCGTTCGTGTGCGAGCTCGCCGCGGCGGCCGGTGTCGGCGATCCCGAGCGGTTCGCGGCTCAGTGGCACATCCTCATGAAGGGATCCATCGTGGCGGCGCATGAGGGCGACGCGGACGCCGCGATGAAGGCGCGCGAGCTCGGCGTGCTGCTGCTCGCCCGCGAGGGCGTCGCGGTGCCTGCCGCGTAACGTCCGCCCGGCCGGCTGTCGCCTGTCCGGGCTAGCGACGCTACGCGCCGCGGGCTATGGTCACGCCCGGCGGCGTCGCGCGACCGAGACGGGAACGCGTGCCAGCGTGCACGCGTCCCTCTCCGGGGCCACCCCGGGGACTCCCGATCATCTCGGCAGCGCATCGCGAGCCCGACCCTGGCTCCTCCTCTGACGGACGGCGAGCTCGCATGGCTCGCGGACACGCGCGGCCTCGAGCGGACGCTGGCCGACGAGCGCCTGCGCAAGCGGGCGGCGCGTGGTCGTACGCCTGGACCTCGAGGACGCGTTGCTCACGGCCGATCGCCCGCGCGTGAATCCGTGCGCCTGCGGGTGCGCCGGGACCCGGTCGAGGTCTGGCTGACCCGCGCCGGCGCGCCCACCGGATAGCCCGCGCTGCGGAGGATCGCCGCGATCGCCCGCGAGGGGGGCTTCACCGTCAACGATCGCAAGACCGCGCTCATGACGCGCGCCGGCCGCCAGCGCGTGTGCGGGATCGTCGTCAACGACCATCCGAACGTCGGCTGCGACGAGTTCGACGAGCTCAGGGCGATCCTGCACAACTGTGCCACGCACGGCCCCGAGGGCCAGAATCGCGCCGGCGTGCGCGACCTGCGCTCGCACCTGCTGGGGCGTCTCACCTGGGTGGAGGCCGTCAACCCGCCTCGCGGAGCAAAGCTGCGCGCGCACTTCGAGCAGATCGACTGGACGGCGGCGTAGGCCGCCGGTCAGCGCTTCGACGCGACGTCTCGCACGGCGTCGTAGTCGTCCCCGAGCTCGACCCGCACGAGCGCCGCCACGAGCTCTGCGAAGCGCTGCTCGCCGGCGAGCTTCACGAGCGCCTGCGGGTCCTTGCCGAGGTTCAGCCGCTCCGCGGCCCCGAGCGCGCGCCGGTCGACGAACGGAAACAGCTCGTCCCACGCGACCTGCACCTCGCGGAAGAAGATGTCGATGCCGACGTCGCCCATGCCCTTGAACTCCTTGAGCAGCCTGCGCTCGCGCGACGGCTCGCGCTCGGCCTGCTCGCGCAGCCTGCGAAGGTCGCCGCCCCAGCGCTCGAGCAGATGCTCGGTCATGTCGCCGAGCATCGTCGCGGTGCGCTCCTGGTAGCGGGTGTATCCGGCGTCGTTGAGCGCGTCGACGCGCTGCTCCCACGTCGACTGCGTCAGCTTCTTCGGGCTGCGCCAGCCCCGCCTGGCGAGGTTGCGCGCCGCACGGGTCGCGATCTCCGACGAGATGCGAGCGCTCATCAGCACGCTTGCGCACAGCAGCCGGAAGAGCTCGGTCGGCGTCTCCTTGCGGACGTCGATGCGCAGCTCGTCGGCAAACGTCCGGCCATGCCGCTCCAGCAGCGCGTCCACGATCGCCTGCTTGGATGCACGGGGCATGCTCTTCGGCGGGTGCCCCTCGTCCGGCGCCGGCAAACGCGCTGCTCACCGCGGTGACGGTCGCCGGTGGCGATGCGCAACCCGAGCGGTCTGCCGGCGGCACGACACAAGGCCGCTGAGGCGGACCTCGTCGCGCGCGTGCGGGGCGGCGGCTCATCCGGTCAGATCCGGGGCGGGCCGGCGACGCCTGACGGCGGCCGTCACCGCGACAGCACGGGCGGCTCCCACAGCCACGTCGCCGTCCAGCAGAACGGCTGCGGCATCTCGCGGTAGCCCAGCGACGTCATGAGCGCGCGCAGCGCGCGGCGCTCGGGCGGCGAGCCGGCCTCGGCGGCGACCAGGGGAAGGTCGCGGCGCAGCATCCGGCTGCCCGAGGCGAGGACCGCGGCACTCGTCCCCTCGGTGGAGACCTTCACGAGCCCGACGCGGGCGACGCCGTCGAGCAGTTCGTCCAGTGGCGCGGCCGGCGCGACGCCGGCGCCGGCGTCGTCGCCGGCGGCGGGGACGACGCCGACGCGGCCGGAGTTGGAGCGCGCCGTCGCTCCCGGGCGCGCGCGCCAGGGCAGCGCGGTCACGGTCACGCGGCGCCAGGAGGGGTGTGCGGCCGCGCGGTGCGCCGCCACGCGCGCGTGCAGTCCGTTCTCGGCGACGGTCTCGAGCAGGCCCGCGTACGCCGGCGGGCTGGGCTCGATCGCGACGATCCGCTCGGCGCCGCACTCCAGGCCGAAGAAGGCCGTGTGGTTGCCGTAGTGGGCGCCAACGTCGACGTACGTACCGCCCGCCCCGCGCGCGAGGATCGCGTCGAGCAGGTCGCGCTCGTAGTACGTGCCCGAGCGCTGGACGGTCTCGGTGATGTGGTCGCGGGCGGGCAGCACGAGCGTCGCGCTGTGTCGCGGCCCGGCGACGTGGACGCGCACGAGCCGGCGCTGGCGGGGGCGCGCCGGCTCGCTCGGGGCACGGCCGGCGCCACGCGGGCGCGGCGGCGCGGGCACGGCCGCCGCGCCCCCCGCCGGCTCGTGCAGCCGCCAGCGACCGTGTGCGCGCGCCGCGACCGTCTCGCGGCTCGGCGCGGCGTCGGGCGCGGCCGCGCACCGCCGCGCGCGCACGTAGATCGAGTCCTCGCGGCAACCGGGCAGCTCGCGCAGCCAGCCCTCCTCGCGCTGCAGGCAGACGAACGGCACACGCTGGCGCTGCCCGAGCAGCGCCAGCCAGACGTCGGCCATGTTCGGCGCGACGAAGTCCTTCGGCCACACGCGGATGGCCGACGCGTGGTAGCCGCAGACGCCGGTCCCGAGCACGTGCACCGCCGCGTCAGCGCCCTGCGCGCGCGCGAAGTGAAGCAGCCGGCGCGAGCGGTGATATTCGACGACCTCGTCGGTCATGAGGCGCCCGTGGAAGCCGACGACGGCGCGCCGCCCGTGACGCTCGATGCCCGCGACGAGCCGCTCGACGTAGTCG
>DATMJM010000418.1:0-2078 GCA_035553935.1 Solirubrobacteraceae bacterium | reverse complement strand
GCGCGGTCTCCACGGTCGCGCGCATCGCGGTGCCGGGGACCGGCGAGCGCACGATGACCGCGAGCATCGCCATCGCGATGTTCGAGGCCTCCGACGGGCTGCGCGGCGAGGACGTGCTCGTCAGCGCCGACCTCGCGATGTACGACGCCAAGGAGGCCGGGCGCGATCAGCTCGCGCTGCACGTCGAGCGCGCCGAGCCCGCGCAGGCGCGCATGCAGGGGCGCATCACCTGGGCCGAGCGGATCCGCGTCGCGATCGACGAGGATCGCTTCGCGCTCGTCGCGCAGCCGATCTTCAGCCTGGCCAGCGGGGCGCTCACGCAGTTCGAGGTGCTCCTGCGGATGCGAGACGACCACGGCGACCTGATCCCGCCGAGCGCCTTCCTGTCGACCGCGGAGCGGCTGGGGATGATCCAGATGATCGACGCGATGACGGTGGCGCGGACGATCCGCGCGGTCGCCGCGCACGACGCCGGCGGGCTCGGGCCGCGCGTCGAGATCAACCTGTCGGGCGCGTCGATGGGCGATCCCGAGATGCTGCGCACGATCGAGCGCGAGCTGCGCGAGAGCGGCCTGGATCCGAGCCGCGTGATCTTCGAGATCACCGAGACCGCCGCGATCGCGAACATCGACAAGGCGCGCGAGTTCTCCGACGAGCTCGCCAAGCTCGGCTGCCGCTTCGCGCTGGACGACTTCGGCGCCGGCTTCGGCTCGTTCTACTACCTCAAGCACGTCCACTTCGACGTCCTCAAGATCGACGGCGAGTTCGTCCGCGACTGCACCTCGACGAGCACCGACCGGCTCGTCATCCAGGCCGTCGTCGACATCGCGGCGGGCCTCGGCAAGCAGACGGTCGCCGAGCACGTCGGCGACGGCGCGACGGTCGCGCTGCTGCGCGACCTCGGCGTCACCCACGGCCAGGGCTTCTTCCTCGGCGAGCCGCAGCCGCTGGAGGACTTCCTCGCCGGGCTCTACGGCCCGCAGGAGGAGAGCCGGGTCGCATCGGCGTGATCCCGGCAGGCCGCGCCCGGCGGTGCCGCCGTCAGCGGGGGCCCGGCACGACGACGAACCCGCCCGTGCCGGCGAGGCCGCGCTCGGCGAGCTGATCGCGCAGGCGCAGCAGCGCGAGGTCCTTGGCCTTCGCCTCGAGCATGACGTCGAAGTCGCGGCCGGCGCGCGCGTCGCGCAGGAACAACTCGAAGCCGATCGGGTCGATGAGGTCGGCGTGGGCGCGCAGCTGGGGCAGCACGTAGCGCGTCTCCACGCGTCGGCCGTTGCGCACGCGGCGCGCCTCGACGTCCAGCCGCGGCGAGGAGAAGTGGACCTTCGGCACCTCATCCGCCGGCCACGTCTCCAGCGCGGCCGCCAGCGCGTCGCGCTCGGGGATGCCGGCGGGATCGTGGCAGCGGTGGTGCAGCACGTCCCAGACGACGCGCAGCCCGGTGCGTTGCGAGAGCGCCAGGACGTCGACCAGCGCGAACGTACGGTCGTCGTTCTCGATGACGAGCCGCGCGCGTGCGGGCTCGCCGAGCTGCTCGAAGCCCGCCACGAAGCGGTCCAGCGCCGCGCCGGCGCCGCCGGCCATGCCGCCGACGTGGAGCACGACGACCGCTTCCGGGCCGAGCCCCATGGCGTCGAGCAGCGCCGCCTGCACCTCGAGCTCGGCGACGGCGGCCGCCTGCGTCGCCGCGCGCTCGGAGTTCAGCACCGTGTACTGGCCGGGGTGCGACGACAGGCGGATGCCGCGCTCGCGCGCGAGTGCGCCGACCTCCGCGAGCTCCTCGGCGCACTCGCCGACCTGGTCGTGGAACTGCGGCAGGTCCGGATGGCTGGCGTACGGCGCGAGCGCCGTCGGCAGGCGGTACATGCGGATGTCGCGCCGCTCGAGGAAGTCCAGGATGTCGCGCAGGCGCTCCAGCGAGTGGCGTAGGTGCGGGCCCGAGCTCCAGCGCCGCGCGTCGTGCGAGGGCAGCCCGCCGTCGCTCAGCACCTTCACCGCGAAGCCGAGGCGGTGCCGGGTGGCGGGCGCGGCGCTCACGCGCGCAGCATCGCGCACCGCGTCGTTCGTCACCGCGGCGG
>DATMJM010000417.1:0-3413 GCA_035553935.1 Solirubrobacteraceae bacterium | reverse complement strand
GAGGAAGGGGGGTCCACCGCTTCGCGCTGGACCCCCCTTCCTCGACATGCCAGATAAATGAGGGCAGGGCAGCACAGGCGGTAAGCGGAGCGGGCGTCGGCGGGTCGGGGCGAAGCGGGCACGGAGGAGGCGGAATGAGGCTTGCTGTTTGGATTCGTCGTGTCGGTGACGTCCGACATGGAGGCGATGGTCCCGACCGGGCGGCGAGCTGACTCTCTTTGAGGCTGTCGGCCCCGGTGGGGTCTGACCACCTTTTGTTGTGTCGCTCGTCGCCGGTCGGGGATGTCCGGCGTGACTTGATAGGAGCGTGGCAGCGCCCATAGCAAGCCCTGTCCGCCAGACGTCCAGCTTGTCGATGTCGAAAGGAAGTGGACGAGGGTCATGATCGTGCTCGGGGCGGACACCCACAAGAGCTCGCACACCGTCGCTGCGGTCAACGTCGCTACGGGGCAGCTGCTTGATGACAAGACCGTTCAGGTTGGTGCGCGCGGTTTTTCGGCGCTGCTGGCCTGGGCTCGCAGCCTCGACCGGGAGCGCGTGTGGGCGCTGGAGGACTGCCGGCACGTGTCCGGTGTGCTGGAGCGATTTCTGATTGCTCGCGGAGAGCGCGTCGTGCGCGTCTCGACGCGGCTGATGGCCGGCACGCGGCGCTCCAGCCGGGAGCGCGGCAAGTCTGATCAGATCGACGCGACGGCTGTCGCGCGCGCCGCGTTGGCGGCCGGGATCCAGACGCTGCCGACGGCCGCGTTGGCGGGCCCTGAGCTTGATCTGCGGCTGCTGGTCGACCATCGCGAGCGGCTGCTGCGGATCCGCTCGGCGCTCAACAACACGCTGCAGTGGAACCTGCATGACCTCTGGCCCGAGCTCAAGCTGCCGGGCAGCTCGCTGTTTTACGCCAAGTGGAGCACGCGCATCGCGCGCCGGCTGGCGCGCGCCGAGCAGACGATGCGCGTGCGGATCGCGCGCGATCAACTGCGCCGCCTGCGCGAGCTGACCCACGCGATCAACGCTCTCGAGACGGAGATCAGCGAGCTCGTCGCCGCGATCGCGCCGCAGCTGCTCGACGAGCCCGGCCTGGGACCGTTGACGGCCGCCAAGCTCGTCGGCGAGATCGCCGGCGCCGACCGCTTCTCAAGCGACGCCAAACTCGCCCGAGCCGCCGGGATCGCACCGATCCCTGCCAGCTCCGGCAAGACCAACCGCCATCGCCTGGACCGCGGCGGCAACCGCCAGGTCAACGCCGCCATCCACCGGATCGCCGTCACCCGAGCCCGCTGCGACCCCCGCACGCGCGACTACATCGAACGCAAAAAGGCCGAGGGCAAGACCACCCGCGACGCCATCCGCTGCCTCAAGCGCCACATCATCCGCGAGATCTGGCAGCTGCTGCGCGCCCCCACCCAGACCAGAATAACTCCCTCTCTCTCCTGATTTTCTTGACATAGGAGCAGCAAAGCAGCAGGGCGTTCACGCGATTCTTGACGCGACGACGGTTGATCCGATGCGGCACGCGCGACGAACCCGCAGCTAGGCGACCGCTGCCTGGTGGTCGTATCGCAATCAACGGAGGTTCCGGATGCGCAAGAAGCTTGGTACAGCGACAGCGGTGGCGGCAATGGCCGCGCTCGCGATCGCACCGGCGGGTGCTTCGGCGGCCCACTGTCAGAACGCCGAGAAGACCTCCCCGGGCTTCTCGTACTTCGGCACCGACCATGTGCAGGAGTCCACACACGCGGAGGGCGGGAACCCTGGACCCCACATGGGTACGTCGGGAGCGTCCAACTGCCGCGAAACCACCGGAAGCCCGTCCGAGCGCGCACCGGGCCAGAACAAGTAAACGCAAGCCCCGTTCGTGGCACAGCGCCCCGATCCCGCAGGTGGGGGCACTGGCTGCCCGTGGCGTGGCTCTCGCAACTATGCTGGTAAACGCAACCCGTAGCACTACGGCCGCCGCCCGATGGTCTTGGGCGCGATCCTCGACGCGTGCGAGCGCGCAGCGCGCGCGGAGGGCTTGAAGATGGGCGCTTCGCACCGTTTGGTGGTGAAGGTCATCGGGGGAGGTCGATGACGATTCCTGAGCAGCAGAGGTAGACGAGGGCGATGAGGGGTGCGGCGGAGTGGAAGCCGAAGCTGCGGTGGCTGATGAGGCGGATGCGGCTGTTGAGGCCTTCGAGACGCCCGTTGGAGAGACCGAGTCCGATCGCGGCGAGGATGCCGGCGCGGTGGCGGCGGATTGTGCGCGCGAGCTTGACGAACGGTGTGAGACGTGATCGGGATGCCCAGGCCCGCCAGGCGTCGAGGTGGGCCGGGGCGAGCGCGGGGTCCTCGAGCGCGTAGAGCAGCCGGAGCTGCTCTTTGAGCAGGAAGGCGCGGAACATCGGCTTGTTGGCCTGCTGGACCTCGCCGAGCAGCGCGAGCTGCGGGATGCTCTGCTTGTCAGGGCTCTTTAGCAGCGACCATCTGGTGTTCTTGATCCACTTGCCTTTGGGGGTGTGCGAGCGGTCGTGGGCGTTTCATTCGTCGCGGCGGACCTGGTCGACGGCGCGCTGGGCGAGCCTGACGATGTGGAATGGGTCAAAGCAGATCTCGGCGGCCGGGATCGCTTCGCGGATCGCCTTCTCATAGCCGCCGCTCATGTCGATCGAGACCGCCCGGATCGAGCGGCGCCGCTCGCCGAGCTCGTCAAAGAAGCGCTGCAAGGTCGCGGCGTTGCGACCCGCAGAGCACCACACGATCGCGCCGGTCTGATGGTCGACGACCGACGTCAGGTAGCGCTGGCCACGGCGGTAGGAGATCTCGTCGCAGCCGATCGCAACAAGCCCGGCCAGCCGCGACTCGTCGAGGCGATCGGCGACGACACGGGCGACGATCCGCCCGACCGAGTCCCACGCGATCCGCAGCAACCCGGCGATCGGCTTTTTGGCCATCTGCTGCGCCAGCCACGCGACGACGTCTTCGAAGTCACGCGTGTAGACGGACCCGGCGCGCGCCCACGGCACAGCCCCGTAGCGTACGCCGCAGTCCCAGCACAGCAGACGCCGCAGCTCGCACTCGATCACGCAGCGGTTGGCGCCCAGGTCCAGGTGGCGCCAGCGCTTGACGCGCCGGCCGTGGATCTGCAGATGGCGGCCGGTCTGCCCGCAGCCCGAGCAGACCCTGCGCCGGCGCCGCAGCCGGACCGTGACGATCACCCCCTCGGCGCCGAAGCTGACGTCGATGACCGATGCGCCCGGCAGACGCAGCAGACGGTTCAATGCCGTGGTGACGCGCACGTCGTCCTCCTTCGCAAGCCGCTGACCTTCAAGCCGCCAGCAGCCTGCCGCCGAGGACGGCGGCGCGTCATCTGCGTTCTGCGCAACCTCCGAACGAATCCGGCGCCGCGAAAGACCTGCTCACGGGCGGCGAGCTACGCC
>DATMJM010000416.1:0-7105 GCA_035553935.1 Solirubrobacteraceae bacterium | reverse complement strand
CATCGAGGAGCTGCACTCCAAGGGCCTGGAGTACCCCGTGCTCATCGGCGGCGCGGCGATCAACCGCGACTTCGGCCTGCGCGCCCTGTACCCGCACGGGCGCGAGTCCGACGAGATCTACGAGCCGGGCGTCTTCTACTGCAAGGACGCCTTCGAGGGCCTCAACAAGATGGACCAGCTCATCGAGCCCGAGGGCCGCGAGGGGCTGCTCGCCAAGACCCGCGAGGCGGCCGACCATTTCCGCAAGCACGGCAAGGACCCGCCCCCGCTCATCACCGACGACGACTCCGTGCGCTCTGCCGCGCGGACCGACGTCGCGATCCCCGAGCCGCCGTTCTGGGGCGCGCGCGAGATCGACGTGCCGCTGGACGAGGTCTTCCCGCACCTCGACACGCACGTGCTCTTCAAGCTGCATTGGGGCGGTCGCGGCGTGAAGGGCGAGGCCTGGCGCAAGCTCGTCGGCGAGGACTTCCAGCCGCGCCTGGAGCGGATGTGGCGCGAGCAGGACTACCTGCGCCCGCGCGCCCTGCTCGGCTACTTCCCGTGCTACGCGGAGGGCAACGACGTCGTCGTGCTCGATCCCGAGGACCGCGAGACCGTCTTGGAGCGCCTGACGTTCCCGCGCCAGCCCGGCCATCACCGCATCTGCCTGGCCGACTTCTTCCGCCCGAAGGACTCCGGCGAGATCGACGTCGTCGCGCTGCAGGCCGTCACCGTGGGCCCGCAGGTCACCGAGGTCATCACCCAGCTCGAGGCCGAGGGCGAGTTCGCCGAGCAGCTCTTCACCCACGGCATCGGCGTGCAGGCCGCCGAGGGCACGGCGGAGTGGCTGCACTCGCGCGTGCGCGCCGAGTTCGGCATCGGCCCGACGCAGGGCCGGCGCTACTCCTGGGGCTATCCGGCCTGCCCCGACCAGTCCGAGCACGAGAAGGTCTATCGCCTGCTTGACTGCCCCTCGATCGGGCTGACGCTGACCGGCGGCTACGCGGTCGAGCCCGAGCAGTCCACCCTGGCGATCGTCGCCCACCACCCGCAGGCGGTCTACTTCGGCATGAAGTCCGGCTTCCTGCCGAAGGACAAGGCGCCCGACGACATCATCGCCGGCTCCGACCGCGACGCCACGATGCGCCGCGGCGACACTGATCCGCGCGACGGCCCGCCCGAGGACGAGCCCGCGCTGACGGCCGACGCGCGGGCGTAGCTACCGGCGCGCCGCCAGGCGGCGGATCGCGCGCAGCAGGTAGGGCCCGAGGCTCCTGGCGTACGCCGCGTTGATGTGGTTCTCGTCGCGATGGACGAGCACGCCGCCGATGACCGGATAGCAGCGCCGCGAGCCGCAGAAGAAGTCGCTCAGGTCGACCGCTCGATAGCGCGCTGAGCGCAGCGCGGCGACGGCCGCGACGGCGGGATCGTCCGGCAGCACGCGGGCGCGCGGAAGCGAGCACGCGAGCTTGGCGCGCTGCCTGCGCGCGCGCATGACCCGGCGGATGCATGCGAACGTGCGGTCGGTGATGCCCGGCGTGTCGCGGACGACGACGACGCGCTTGACGTGCGCGGGAAGCGCCCTCCACGCCTGCTGGAAGCCGGCGGACTTCGCGTCGAGCACCGTTTCTCCGGGCTTCACCACGACCGGCGTCGACGCGTTCTGCGACACGAAGATCGTGCTCACCTCGCGGTGCTCGGCGAGCCACCTCGCGACGGAGCGGTACCACGGCACGCACGGCTCGCGGAGCCCGACGGGCAGCGCGAACGCCGACTCGCTGAACAAGCAGCCGGCGGCGGTGATCGAATAGGCGTGCCAGCGCTGCGCGCGCGCGACATGGTCGAAGGCCGCGCGCCAGTGCAGCGCGTGGCTGTCGCCGATGAGCGCGACGTGCGCCCGCGCCCGCGCCGCGCGCGCGCCGAACGTGCAGACCTGCGGATCGCGCTCGCGGCGCAACAGGTGGCAGTACGGCAGGGAGACGCGCGTGACCTTGTCCGGCGCGGGCCTGACGGCGCGCGTGCGGTTGAGGCAGGGGCGCTCGCGGTCCATCGCGGCCGCGCCGACGCAGCCGCGCTTGGCCTGCGCGGCCGGCGGGACGAGCGCCAGGAGCGCGGCCGCCAGGATCGCCGTGCCGCCGAGCGTCGTGAGGGCCGGTGGAAGGTCCCGCATCCGAACAGGCGGATGGTTCCACAGCGCCGCGCCGCGTGTCTCGCTGCGGAGCGCGCGTGCCGCCGGCCGGTCCACGCCGGCAGCCGCGCCTCCTCGAGGTCGAGGTCGCGCTGGATCGCGTTTCGGGCGATGCACTACGGGCTGTACGCCGGCCGCGTGCGCCTGTCGCTCGACGACCTGGCGGGCGCGCCGCGTGGTGGCGTCAGCCCTCGCGCGGGGCGAACGTCATCAGCCCGCCGTAGATCATCAGCGAGAGGCCGACGACCAAGATCACCGGCGCGAAGGTGTCCAACGGCGGACCGCGGCCGTCGAACGCCTCGAAGTGCGCGCGCTCCTGCACGAACACCGGCAGCACGTCCTCGCGCAGATAGCCGTCGAACTCGGGCATCGTGCGAACCGGCGTCGACCCGTCGAAGCGCGTCATCTGCGCGCTCTGCGGGATCGCGTTCCAGCCGTCGGTGACGGGCGGCACCGCGAGCAGGCTGCGCGCGAGCCGCGGCGTGCGCCGCCGCAACAGCGAGGTCGTCCTGTCGCGCGATCGCCGCAGCGCGCGCGCGAGGTAGCGCACGAGGCGCGGGACCTCGCGCGCGACGGTCTGCAGCGGCAGGGCGTCCAGCAGCGCGATCGTCTGCGGGGCGCGGCGCATGAGCGCGCGGCGCACGTCGCGCGGGCTGCGGCCTGTCCGCTGGCCGACGAACCGATACAGCCGCGACGCCTCGGATGCGGCGCCCGGGCGACGGACCATGAGCGGGTCGCCGAGCAGGATCGCCTCGTGGATCGTGTCGAAGCCGGTCGCCGCGCCGTGGACGCGCTCCTGCGTGAAGACGGGCGCGAGGCCGGCGACGGCCTCCTCGCCGCCCGCCAGCCGCGGGAAGTACCCGGCCAGCACGACGAGCAGGACGAGCAGGGTGCCCGCGAGGGCGACCGCGCCCCACATCGGCCTGCCGGGCGTGGCGGTCGCCGCGCGGGCGGCCAGCAGCAGACCGCCCACGATCAGCACGCCGCCTCCGATCAGCAGCATGATCGGGATGTAGCCGATGCCGCCGCGGGCGGCCAGGTCGTCGACCTCGTCGCCGTGCTCGCTCATGCGGGCGACGAGGTCGTCGCGCAGGTACTTGCGCAGCCCCGGCACGGTGCGAACGGGCTTGTCGCCCGACACCCGCGTGAGCCCCTCGATGCCGGGCACGTCGTACCAGGCGCCGGCCACGATCGGCAGGGCGGTCAGCATCTGCGCGATCTGCGGGAAGCTGCGCTCGAGCAGGCCCGCGAGCTCGTCCTCGCTCATCGTCAGCGTCGACGACAGGTAGGAGGTGAGCGCGGGCAGCTCGTCTGCGACGCCTTCGAGCGGCAGGGCGCGCGCGAGCGCCTCGGTGTGCGGCGCCTCGCGGCGCAGGATCCTGCGCGCCTGCTCGCTCGAGAGCCCGAGCTCGCGCCGGATGAGCCGCACGAGCGAGCGCACCTCGCGCGCGCCGCGACCGCGCGCGGTCAGCAGCGGGTCGACGACGTCCACGTACTGCGACAGCACCTCCGTGCCCGAGCGCGTCGCGGCGACGCGCGTGTCGGTGAAGGCCGGGTGGGCGGCGTCGAGCACCTGCTGGCCGTTGGTGAGGCGCGGCAGCATCGACATCCCGAAGACGACGCCGACGACGGCCAGGCCGATCAGCGAGACCCCGAGCCACGCGATCGACGTCATGGTCGCTACGAGTCTCTTGATCCCCACCGTGTGAGACTTCCCCCGGTCGACGACGAAGCGGCGACGGCCCCACGCACCGTCCAAGCGGGCGCGACCTTACACGGCGCCCGGACCGGCTGCTGCGACGAGCGCGAGCTTCTGCGCGCGCGTCAGGCATTTGATCCGCGCCTCCTCGCGGCGCGCCGCACCGCGGTCGGCCATCGGCTGCGCGAACGCCAGCGCGACCGGCAGCCGGCTGGCCGTGTAGCGGCTCGCGCGTCCGGACTCGTGCGCCTTCAGGCGCCGCTCGAGGTCCGACGTCCAGCCGCAGTACAGCGAGCCGTCGCGGCAGCGCAGCAGGTAGACCCAGGCGTCGGCGGCCATCGGCGGAGAGCTTCGACGCGCCGCGCCGGGATCATGCCCCGGCGCCACGGCTCTACGCCGGCTCGCGCGCCTCGCCGCGGCCGAAGCCCTGCACCGGCGCGAGCTCAACGGGGGCGCTGTGCATCGCCCGCAGGCGCACCTCGCGCCACGACAGCCCCTCCTTGACGAGCGCGGGCGCCCCCATCACGACCGCCGTCGCGACCTCGACGGACTGCAGGATGATCCCGAAGGCCAGCGCGTCCGCGTAGCCGACGCCGTATGCGGCGAGCACGGCGACGCAGGCAGCCTGGAAGACGCCGACGTTCGACGGGGTGGCCGGCAGCACGGCCGTCACGTTGACCGCGAACAGGACGGCTGCGGCGGCACCGACCCCGGCACGCTCGTCGAGCCCGAGCGCGACGAGCAGCACGTAGCACGACATCCACTGCACCCCCCACGCCGACAGCTGCGCGACCGAGGCCAGAGCACCGAGCCGCGGCCGGCGGAAGACCGCCAGGCCGTCGCGCAGCTGCACGAGCGCGGTGCGCGCCTGCGCGACGAACGACGCGAGCCGCGCATAGCGCGAGGGCCTGCCGGAGCGCAACAGCAGCGGCCCGGCGATGAGCGCGAGGACGATCGCCAGCGGCGCGATCGCCACGACCATCAGCGCCGTGTGGTGCGTGAACACGTCGACGGTCGTGAACATCGTGATGCCGAGCACGACGAGCGCGAGGATGTTCAGCAGCGTCTGGGAGACGATCGTGCCCAGCACGACCGGCAGGTGCTCGCGCGTGCCGCCGATCCGCCGCGCGACGACGAACGCGCGCGACGGCTCGCCGAGCCGCGCGGGCAGCGTGGCCGACATCAGCACCCCGATGAACGTGCCCTGCAGCGCGTCGCGCGCCCGCACGCGGGCGCGCGGCAGCGCGGCACGCAGGATCGCGTGCCAGGCGACGCCGCGCAGCACCATCGAGAAGCACATGAGGCCGAGCCCGAGCAGCACCCACGGCGGCGCCGCGTCGAGCAGCGCGCTGCCGATCCGCTCGATCCCGACGCGCTGCACTGCGACGACCGCGAGGGCGGCAGCGAGCAGCCCGACCGCGCCGACCGCCAGCCGGCGCGCCATCCGCGCGCCCGGTCGCGAGACGTCGCTGGCGGTGCGCGACAGGGCGGGCTCGAGCGTCGGCAGCCGCCGGGCCCGCACGCGAGTGCCGTCGGCCGGCGTGAAGCCGAGCCTCGCCGCGATCCCCCGGGGAGCGCGCGCGTGCAGCTCGATCGCGTCCTCATAGGAGCCCAGCACCTCGCGCGCGACGCGCGGCCAGGCGTAGCGCGGCGCCGACGCGGCGGCCGCGGCGGCGAGCCGCGCGCGCCGCGCCGGCGCGAGCGCGAGGTCGCGCAGCGCCTCGGCGAGCGCGGTCGCGTCGCCGCGCGGGACGAGCAGGCCGTTGACGCCGTCGTCGACCACGTCGCGGTAGCCGGCGATGTCCGATGCGACGACCGTCGTGCCGGCGGCGCGCACAGCACGTCGGCGCCGGCGAGCACGCGCTCCTTCTCCGCGTCGCTGCACTTGCCGTGCGCGACGACGTCGCGCGTGTCGAGCATGAGCGGCACGAGTTGCTCGCCGTCGACGCCGATGACGTCCAGCGTCGCCGGGACGTGCTCGCGCAGCGCCTCGAAGGCCCGCAGCAGGACCGGCAGCCCCTTGCGCTCGACGGCCTGGCCGATGAACGCGATCCGCAGCGGCCCGGCCGCGGCCGCCGCGGCGTCCTCGGCGGTTACGGACGCGGCGGGCGGCTGCTCGGGCACGTCGACGCCGTTGGGGATGATCCGGTAGGTACCGCCGTAGAAGCGCCGTCCGGTCCAGGCGGCGGCCTGCGAGACGGCGATCCGCACGTGCAGGCGGTTCAGCCGCCGGCGCGCGCCGAAGACGTTCGCGAGGTTGTTGGAGAAGACGTTCTCCGAGTAGCAGTGGAACGTCGCGACGAGCGGCGCGTCGACGGTCATGAGCGAGTCCCAGCCGGGGATCGGCGCGACCGGCTCGTGCAGGTGCACGACGTCGTAGCCGCGCTCGAGCTCGCGGCGCAGCGCGACGACCGTCGAGACGCCGTACGCGACGTTGGAGACCGCGCCGTTGGACGGAAACCCGACCGTGCGGCCCAGCGGCACGAGATAGCCGGGCAGCGCGCGCTGCGAGGGGCGCGCGCCACGATGCAGGCGCAACGTGAGACGGTCGTCGGGATCGACCGGCGACAGGACCCGCACATCGTGGCCCGCGGCCTGGTACTGCTCCGCGAGCGCTTCGATGTGGCGCGTCACTCCCCCCGGGTAGGTCCACGAGTACGGGGACACCAGCGCGATGCGCATCGGGGCATCCTAACGGGGTGCCGCCGCGGCGCGGGGCTAGTCCACCAGCGCCGGATCGCCCCGTACGTATGCCGTCGCGCAGGTCAGCACGAACACCCCGAAGGCGAACAGCAGCGGGCCGGAGTCGTTGAACAGCGCGCCGACGATCGACGCGGTCAGGCCGCCGACGAGCGCGGCGTGCCACGACGGCGAGCCGCGAAGCGGCGCGTAGATCCGCTCGCGGTGGCGCAGCGCGTAGGCGACCGCGAGCGCGCCGACGACCACCAGGAACGGCATCGCTCCCCGGACGAGGACGTTGAAGGCCAGCGTGTAGCGGCGCTTGACGACGTCCCACAGCGAACCGGCGCTGTCGGCCTGCAGGACCGTCCGCGTGAAGTGGCCGTCGCCGCCGGTGGCGAGATCGAGCAGCGCGAGCGCCACGAGCGCGCCGAAGGGCACCGCCACGGCGACTGCGATCAGCCGCCGCGAGGGCCGGCCCGGCGCCATCACGATCGCCGCCGCCGCGATCCCGGCGCCGACCGTGATGACCCCGCCGACTCGGCGCGGACGTCGGC
>DATMJM010000415.1:0-4945 GCA_035553935.1 Solirubrobacteraceae bacterium | reverse complement strand
ACGCCCGTGACGACCGTCGTCGACGACTGCGGGTGGATGCCGACGATCTCGACCTGGTCGCCCGTGTGGACGATGCCCTGCTCGATGCGGCCCGTCGAGGACGTCTTCTCGATCACCGGCCGCGGCACCGTCGCGACCGGCCGCATCGAGCAGGGGGTCGTCCACACGGGCGACCAGGTCGAGATCGTCGGCATCCGCCCGGAGTCCTCGACGACGGTCGTGACGGGCGTCGAGATGTTCCGCAAGATCCTCGACGAGGGGCGCGCGGGCGACAACGTCGGCTGCCTGTTGCGCGGCACCAAGCGCGAGGACATCGAGCGCGGCCAGGTGCTGTGCAAGCCCAAGTCGATCACGCCGCACACGAAGTTCAGGTCCGAGGTCTACGTCCTGAAGAAGGAGGAGGGTGGTCGCCACACACCCTTCTTCACGGGCTACCGGCCGCAGTTCTACTTCCGCACGACGGATGTGACCGGTTCGGCGCATCTGCCCGAGGGTGTCGAGATGGTCATGCCGGGCGACAACGTCCAGATGACGATCGAGCTGATCCAGCCGATCGCCATGGACGCCGGCCTGCGCTTCGCCATCCGCGAGGGCGGCCGCACCGTCGGCTCCGGCGTGGTGACGGAGATCATCGAGTAAGGAGCGCGTCCTTCTCTCAGCACGTATCGAGGGGCGGGCCTGGCAAACCAGGTGCCGCCCTTCGTGCCGCTTGAAAGCACGCATCACCCACAGCAATGGCTACCACCACAGAGAACAAGATCCGCATCCGCCTGAAGGCGTACGACCACTCGGCCATCGAGACGGCGGCCAAGGAGATCGTCGAGACGGCGACGCGGACCGGTGCAACCGTCTCCGGGCCGGTGCCGTTGCCGACCGAGAAGAACGTCTACTGCGTCATCCGGTCGCCGTTCAAGGACAAGGACTCGCGCGAGCACTTCGAGATCCGCACGCACAAGCGGCTCATCGACATCCACCAGCCCACGCCGAAGACGGTCGACTCGCTCCAGCGCCTCGACCACCTTCCCGCCGGCGTGGACATCGAGATCCGCCTCGCGACGTAGATGGCCGCGATCCTCGCCAAGAAGCTCGGCATGACGCAGCTGTTCCTCGAGGACGGCACGGTCGAGCGCGTCACGGTCCTGGAGGCCGGGCCCTGCCCGGTCACCGGCGTGCGCACGCACGACCGCGACGGCTATGAGGCGCTGCAGCTCGCGTTCGGCTCGGTCAAGGAGAAGTACCTCACGAAGCCTGAGCTCGGCCACCTCAAGAAGGCCGACGCGCCGCCGATGCGGCTCGTCAGGGAGTTCCGCGACGAGGCCGGCGAGCACGTCGTCGGCGAGTCGGTGACGGTCGAGGACTTCGAGGTCGGCCAGCGCGTGAAGATCTCGGGCACCTCGAAGGGCAAGGGCTTCCAGGGTACGATCAAGCGCCACAACTTCGCCAGCGGGCCCAAGTCGCACGGTTCGCACAACGTCCGCGCGCCGGGCTCGATCGGCGCGTCGGCCTGGCCGGCGCGGGTCCTGAAGGGCATCCGCGGCCCGGGCCAGATGGGCAACAAGCGCGTCACGCAGCGGGGCCTGACGATCGTCCGCCTCGACCCGAAGGACAACCTCATGCTCGTCCGCGGCTCGGTGCCGGGCCCCCGCAACGGCCTCGTGGAGGTGCGCACCGATGGCTGACGCGAAGGTTCTCGGCGGCTCCAAGAAGGCCAAGCTCGACGACGTCGCGTTCGGTGCGACGTTCAACGAGGCGCTCGTCCACGAGTCCGTGCGCGCGGAGCTCGCCGCCCGGCGACGGGGCACGCACGCCACCAAGACGCGCGGCAACGTCCGCGGCGGCGGCGCCAAGCCGTGGCGCCAGAAGGGCACCGGCCGCGCCCGCGCCGGCTCGACGCGCTCGCCGATCTGGACCGGCGGCGGCACGATCTTCGGCCCCTCGCCGCGCCACTACACCTTCAAGGTCAACCGCAAGGAGCGCCGCGCGGCGCTGCGCAGCGCCCTCTCGGTGCACGCCGCCCGCAACTCGATCGCGGTCTTCGATCCCGAGGCGTTCAAGCGCCCGGCGACGAAGAAGGCGGCCGCGCTGCTCGACGACGCGGGGCTCGGCATGCCCGTCCTCGTCGTCCTCTCCGACGACCAGGAGCAGGTGGCGCTGTCGTTTCGCAACATCGAGCGGGTGAGCGTGCTGCCGGCTTCGATGGTCGGCGTCGCCGACCTGATCGGCGCCGGCTCCGTCGTCTGCTCGCAGGAGGCGCTCGACGCGCTGACCGCCCGCGCCAAGGGCAAGAAGGCGGCCGCCGGGGCGGCCGAGGAGGTGGAGGCGTAGTGGATCCCAGCCAGGTCGTCATCCGTCCCGTCGTCTCGGAGAAGTCGTATGTCCTCGCGACGGCGAACAAGTACGTCTTCCGCGTCCACCCCGATGCGCACAAGACGCAGATCCGCCAGGCGGTCGAGTCGCTCTTCGACGTGTCGGTCATCTCCGTGCGCACCGTGAGCGTCAAGTCCAAGCCCAAGCGCCGCGGCGCCATCTTCGGCCGGACGCGGTCGTGGAAGAAGGCGATCGTGCAGGTCGCCGAGGGCGACTCCATTCCGATCTTCCAGGGTCTCGAGACCCTCGAGGACTGAGGGTCCAGCCATGGCCATCCGAAAGCCCAAGCCCACCAGCCCAGGTCGTCGCTTCGCGACGTACCCCGACTTCGCCGAGGTCACCAGGGACCGGCCCGAGAAGTCGCTCGTCGAGGGCCTCACGAACTCCGGCGGCCGCAACGCGCACGGGCGCAAGACCGCCCGCCACCGCGGTGGCGGCGCCAAGCGCCTGTACCGCAAGATCGACTTCAAGCGCACGAAGGACGGCGTCCCCGCGACGGTCGCCGCGATCGAGTACGACCCCAACCGGTCGGCCTACATCGCGCTGCTGCACTACGTCGACGGCGCCAAGGCCTACATCCTCGCGCCGCAGCGGCTGCGCGTCGGCATGACGGTCTCCTCGGGCCCGGATGCCGACATCACCCCCGGCAGCTGCCTGCCGCTGAGCCGCATCCCGATCGGCACCGTCATCCACAACGTCGAGCTGCAGCCCGGGCGCGGCGGCCAGCTCGCCCGCTCTGCCGGCACCGGCGTCCAGCTCATGGCCCGCGACGCCGGGATGGCGACGCTGCGCCTGCCGTCCGGCGAGATGCGGCTCGTGCGCGACGGCTGCCGCGGCACCGTCGGCACGATCGGCAACTCCGATCACCAGAACGTCAAGATCGGCAAGGCCGGCCGCAAGCGTCACATGGGCGTGCGCCCGCAGACGCGCGGCACGGCCATGAACCCGGTCGACCACCCGCACGGCGGTGGCGAGGGATCCACGACCGCGGGCCGGCATCCGGTGACGCCGTGGGGCGTGCCGACGCTCGGCTACCGCACGCGCAAGAAGAACAAGCCATCGGACCGCTACATCGTGCGCGGTCGCAAGAGAGGGAAGAAGCGTTGAGCCGTTCAAGCAAGAAGGGGCCGTGGGTCGAGGAGCGCCTGATGGCGCGCATCGAGGCCCTGAACGCCTCCAACTCCAAGCAGATGCTCAAGACGTGGTCGCGTGCCTCGACGATCTTCCCGGAGATGGTCGGCCACACGATCGCCGTCCACGACGGGCGCAAGCACGTCCCGGTCTTCGTCTCGGAGTCCATGGTCGGCCACAAGCTCGGCGAGTTCGCGCCGACCCGGCTGTACCGCGGTCACGCCGGCAGCGGGAAGGTTCGATGAGCCCGCGTAGACCAGCAACGCCCGACGAGGGCAAGGCCGGCGATCCCGCCAAGGAGCCGACCGACGCGCAGGACGCCAAGCAGGCCGCCGCCGTCGAGTCCGCGTCCGAGGAGGCGGCAGCCCCCAAGCCGAAGCGGCGGCGCAAGAAGGCGGCGCCGAAGGCGCAGGGCACGGCGGCCGACGCCACGGGCGTCGCCAAGGAGGCCGCCGAGGCGGCGCTCGACCAGCCGGCCGCCGACGCCGAGGCCGAGCCGGCGGCGAAGTCGAAGCCCCCGGAGAAGACCGCGCGCGAGGACGAGGCCGAGGTCGAGCCAGTCGCCGAGGAGGCACCCGAGCCGCCGCGCCGCACGCGCCGCAAGGCCGCCGCCGACGCGCCTGCCAAGCCGGCCGCGAGGCCCCAGCGCGCCTTGCGCGCCTGGTCTGCGACCACATCCGCGGCAAGTCCGTGCCCGAGGCGCGCGCGATCCTCGCGCACGCCAGCCGCGACGTCGCCCGCGACTGGAGCAAGCTGCTCGAGTCGGCGGTCGCCAACGCCGAGCACAACCACGAGCTGATCGGCGACGAGCTTCGCATCCACGCCGTCAAGGCCGACGAGGGTCCGACGCTCAAGCGCTTCCGCCCGCGGGCCATGGGACGCGCGACGACGATCCGCAAGCGCACGAGTCACCTCTCGATCACCCTCACACCGACGGACGGGGAGTAGCCAGATGGGTCAGAAAGTCCACCCCGAGTCCATGCGCGTGGGTTACATCCACGACTGGAAGTCCAACTGGTTCAACGAGAAGCAGTTCGGCGACTACCTGGCCGAGGACGTCGCGATCCGCAACCACATCACGCGCAAGCTCTCGCACGCCGGCCTGTCGGACATCACGATCCGCAAGGACGCAAACGAGGTCGAGGTCAACATCCACACCGCGCGGCCGGGGATCGTGATCGGCAAGTCCGGCTCGGAAGTCGATGCGCTGCGCAAGGACCTGCACCGGATCACGCGCAAGCAGATCAAGGTCAACATCCTCGAGATCAAGCGCCCCGAGCTCGACGCCAAGCTCGTCGCGCAGTCGGTCGCCGAGCAGCTGCAAAACCGCGTCGCCTTCCGGCGCGCGATGAAGCGCGCCCTGACGAGCGCCATGCGCTCCGGCGCCAAGGGCTGCAAGATCCAGGTCGGCGGCCGTCTGGGCGGTGCCGAGATGGCGCGCACCGAG
>DATMJM010000414.1:0-2005 GCA_035553935.1 Solirubrobacteraceae bacterium | reverse complement strand
GTACCGGGTCTCGACGGGGAACGCGAGCTCGATGCGCGCCTGGCCCGCGGCCTGACGGCGGCGAGCGAGGTCCTGCCGGCGAGCGCGGCGCGCACGTGGGCGCCGCGGTCGCGGACGTCGGATCCGACGGCGGCCGCCGCCGGCGGGGCCGCGACCAGCACCTTGCCCTCCGCGTCGGCGACGATCTTCGTCTGACCGGGAATGGTCGCGGCGGCGCGCGCGACCTGCCCGGCGGTGACCCGCCGCCCGGCGACGAGGAGCTGGTCCTGCTGGCCCTGCGTCACCGCTGCCGCCTGCAGGGTCGAGCCGATCAGCGCGGCGGAGATCTGCGCGCGCGCTGCGAAGTTGTCCTCGAGCTTGCTGCGCGACTGCGCGCGCGAGTCCAGCAGCGCTACCGCCAGCATCGCGACCAGGGCGAGCGCCCCCACCACGAACAGCGCAAGCGTGCGTGTGCGGACGATCTCCATGACGCGACCCGAGCCTAGCGGCGCGCGATCTGCGTCAGGACACGTGTCTCACGCGCCTGCCCACGCCAGCAGCTCCGGCAGCGGGTCGACGGGCATGCCGCCCGGCACGTGCCAGCCGGTCTGCCAGATCTCGAAGTGCAGATGCGGGTGGCCGCTCGTCACGCCCGTCGCGCCGACCTGACACAGCGGATGACCCGCGGCGACGATCGCGTCTCGCGCGACGACGGTGGAGTTGCGCAGGCAGTGCGCGAAGAAGTAGTCGCGCCCGTCGACGGCGTCGAGCACGACGTACTCGCCGGCGCCCGCGGCCTGGTAGCTCGTCGCGCTGATCCGCCCTGCGTACGGCGCCACGACCGGCGTTCCCGCGGCCGCCGAGATGTCCTGGCCCTGGTGGATGTGGCCGGTGCGCCCGGCGCCGAAGCGCGCCTCCGCGCCGCCGAGGTCGTACGGGCCGGCGACGGGAAATACACCGCGCCCGCCCGGCGACGGCGCCGGAGCGGCGGGAGCGGGCGCCGGCGTCGGCGGCGCAACCGGCCTGGGCCTGCGCACGACGATCCGCGTGCGTCCCGGATGGTCGGCGCTGCGCCGCAGCGTGCGCCCGCGCGGATCCTTGACGTGCAGGCGCACGAGGTAGCGCCCGGTGTGCAGCTTCAGCGCGGCCGGCAGCCGCACGGTGAGCGTGCGGCCCGTCTCCAGCCAGCCCAGCGTGCGCCGCGCGACGGGCGTGTTGGAGGGCAGCCGCAGCACGACGAGCCGCGCGCGCACGCGCTCGATCCCGCGCTGGCGGACACGCACGCGGATCGCCGGTGCCGCATCCCCCGCGGTGATCTGCCTCGGTGCGGGCTCCAGGCGCCGCGCGACCGGATGGCGGTCGGGCACGGGCAGCGGGGAGCCGAACGCGGCGCCGCCGCTGCGCAGCGCAGACGGGGCGCCGCCGGCAAAGGCGGGTGCCGCCGCGGCGGTGCCGATCGTCGCGACGGCGACGGCGGCGGCGAAGAGGAACGGCCGCATCGCTTCAGGGTCGGCCAGCGTGAGCGGGCGCTCAAGGATTGCAACGGGACGCCCGTGCGCCGTCGGCCGGCCGAGCGCGTCTGAGGGTGGTGCCGTCCACGCTTGGGGCCTGGGAGCCGGGCGCGGCCGGCAGGAGCATCCCTCCCGTACCCAACGACTTCCCGAAATGGAGCCCGGCATGCGCACGCCGATCACCACCCTCCTCTCCGCAGGCCTCCTCGCCGTGGCGCTGTCGTGGCGCGCGTGGGCATCTGCCACTTCAGCCGGTAGCCGCCCCGGCCTCCTGGCCGCTGATCTGCTCGCGCGAGATGTAGTCGATCGTGCCCACGAACCGCCCCGTCTTCGTGAGCCCCGACTCCGTCGACCGCACCGCTCGGCCTCCAGCCGGGCCTTGAGGTCGGCGGGCGTGGCTCGATGCAGTTGCGGCTCGGGCGTCGCTCAGCGCTCCAGCATCCGCGCGAGCAGCTCCAGCGCGCCCGCCTTCGCCAGCGGCTCGTTGAGGTTGCCGCACTTGGGCGACTGCACGC
>DATMJM010000413.1:0-2656 GCA_035553935.1 Solirubrobacteraceae bacterium | reverse complement strand
GTGCGGCACTCCGTCGTTCTCGATCTCGAGCACGAGCGTGTCGTCGACGGTGCGCGTGCGCACCACGAGGCGCTTGGCGTGCGCGTGCTTGCGCGCGTTGCGGACCGCTTCGGTGAGGACGGACTGGGCGAGCGGCTCGAGCGGCTGGGGCACGTCGACGACGGGCCCCTCGACGATGAGGCCGAGGTCGCCGTGCTCGACGCGCAGGCGGTCGAGCTCGGCGCGCAGCGTCGTCTTCGTCGGCGCCGCCGAGCGCCCGAGCGGGCGCTGCAGCGCAGAGCGCAGCTCGCCGAGGGCGGCGCCGACCTCCTGTGCGCAGCGGGCGCGCGCCTCGGCCGTCAGCGGCTGCTCGGACGAGAGGACCAGCGAGACGCCGAAGAGCCGCTGGACGACGCCCTCGTGGATGCCGCGAGCGAAATTGATGCGCTCCTCGAGCTCGCGCGCGCGCTCGCCCTGCGTCGTGGCGATCCGCGACGTCGACGCGAGCGCGAGCGTCTTGCCGAGCATCCACAGCAGATCGCGGCGCCGCTCGTCGATCGGCGCGGCTCCCGGCTCGGGCTCGGCGATGATGACGCCGAGCCAGCGGCCGGCGGCGACGATCGGCACGTAGACGAGCGGGTGGTCGCCGACGAGCTCTGCGAAGTGGTGGGAGATGTCGTGCTCGCGGTCGCCGAGGACCTCGATGACCCGGTCCTCGCTGAGCGCCTGGCGCGCGACCGGCGCCGACTCGACCGTCACGTCGCCGCTCGTGAAGCGATCCAGGCCGATCCCATGGGCGCCCGCGGCGTGCACGCGGCGCCGCGCGTCGTCGTAGCGGAAGATCACCGCGCGGCGCATCCGGCCCAGGCGGCAGACGGCCTCCGCCAGGCGCGAGTAGAACTCGGCCGCGCCCTGGTCGGCGTCGACCTGCGCGAGCACGTCGTTGAGCAGCTCCAGGGCGGCGAGCGAGTGGGCAGGCGCGGCAGGATGCACCCGCTCATCGTGCCATGCGCGCAGGTCACGCGTACGGCCGGGGGTCCGCTACGGGGCCGACGTTCCCGAAAGCGGCGTGATGCCGTTCGGCAGAGGCTGCACGATCTCGATCAGCTGCTCCAGCCGGCGCCGCACCACGGCTCGATCGGTGCCGGTGAAGTACAGCCCGACGGACGAGCTCGGAACGTAGATGCAGTACAGCTGCGGCGGCGTGGTCTCGCGGCACGTGATCTCCGTCGGCTTGCTGCCTTCGCGGTTGACGATCTGCCCTGTCGGTAGAAAGCCGTCCGCCTTGGGGCACGTGACGCCGAGCGTCAGCGCCCCGTCGTAGGCGGATGCCGACGGCTTGTCGGGCACGAAGGTCTTCGCAAAGCGGCAGCCCGGCTCGTCGGGCAGCGGCTTGCCCAGCAGCGAGGTGACGACCACGAACGGCGAGTCGCCGCCGTTCGGCGTGGTCGTGGTGTTCGCCGGCGCCGCCGCCGGCGCGGGGGTCGTCTCGGCGGCGGCGACGGCGCCGGTGTGGGTGCGGGTCGAAGCGCTGTCGTCGCCGCCGCAGCCAAGCACGGACAGCGCCCAGAGCGCCAGGAGGATCGCGGTCGTGCGTCGCATGCGGCCCGACAGACTGCCAGACGGCCGCCGGCGCCGCGCCGGACGCGCGGTGCTATGCCCGTGCGCGGCGGACGATCCTGCGCGGCAGCAGGCCGCCCCGCGAGCGGCCCTCGGCGGCGTGCAGCTGCCGCACGCGCATCCGCAGCAGCTCGACGACGCAGGCCGTCGGCAGGAACGGGTCGGCGACGACGCGGTCGTCGTCGAGCCCGAGCGCGGCCCAGATGCGCCCCTCGACGACGGCGACGAGCACCGGCCCCTCGAGCGGGTCGGCGCAATCCAGCGCGGCCAGGTCGCACAGCTGCGTCGCGTCGGCGGCGCGAGCGCGGCGGATGGCGACCGCGAGCTGCTCGGCGCCACGCGGGGCGGCCGGTCGCGGGCGCCCGTCGAAGCGGTCGATCATGTACCCGAGGCGGTGCAACATGTTAGATCGTGTTTCTCCGTTTGAATGGTGGTGCCGCCCACTGTACGATCACAACCGCCTATGTCAATGTCACACAAGTTGAAGGTGTTTGACATCGAGCGTGAGGGCGAAACCTCCATCACGCAGCAGCTCGTCACACACATCGCGACGCTTATCGACGCCGGCGATCTGGCCCCCGGCGCGCGCCTCCCCGCCACCCGCGCGCTCGCCGTGGACGCGGGCATCAACCACCTGACCGCCGTTCGCGTCTACCGCCGGCTCGCCGAGCTGGGCTACGTCACCGCCGCCGTCGGGCGCGGGACCTTCGTGCGCCGCCGGGTGCCGGCGCCGCCCGCCGGCGCGGCCGCAAGCGCTACGGCCGCCGTCCGCGACGACGACTGGCAGCTCGGGATGCTCGCCGCGCGCCCCGTCTCCTACGCCGACGAGATGCTGCGCGACTCGCTGCACGCGCCGCTGTCGCGCGATGCCATCGCGCTCGCCTCGGGCTACCCCGACCCGGCGCTGTGCCCGTCCGCGGAGCTCGCCGAGCTCGCGGCGGGGTTCTCGCGCGCGATCGCCGCCGCGAGCTCGGCGAGCTCCGCGGACGGGCACAGCGCCGGGTCGGGGTAGCCCGAGGCGAGCGCGATGGCATCGCGCGACAGCGGCGCGTGCAGC
>DATMJM010000412.1:0-3777 GCA_035553935.1 Solirubrobacteraceae bacterium | reverse complement strand
GACGTGCGGCGCGTCACGCGCGCGAGCGAGTCCTGGCTGCTCGGCCCCGCCGCGCCGGCCGAGAGCTACCTGAACGTCGAGCGGATCCTCGAGGTCGCGCGGGAGTCGAGCGCCGAGGCGATCCACCCCGGCTACGGCTTCCTCGCCGAGAACGCGGCTTTCGCGCGCGCGTGCGAGGAGGCCGGGATCGTCTTCATCGGCCCACCGGCGAGCGCGATCGAGGCCATGGGATCAAAGACGCGCGCCCGCGAGCTCATGCGCGACGCGGGCGTGCCGATCGTGCCCGGGACCGTCGAGCCGGTCGCCTCGCTGGCCGACGCCGAGCGCATCGCCGAGCAGGAGATCGGCTATCCCGTCGCGGTCAAGGCGGCGGGCGGCGGGGGCGGCAAGGGCTTTCGCGTCGCGCTGGCGCCCGAGAAGCTGAAGGACGCGTTCGAGGGCGCCGCACGCGAGGGCGAGAAGTTCTTCCGCGACGCGACCGTCTACCTCGAGCGCTACCTGACCGACCCGCGCCACGTCGAGGTCCAGGTGCTCGCCGACAGCCACGGCAACACGATCCACCTCGGCGAGCGCGACTGCTCGATCCAGCGCCGCCACCAGAAGCTCATCGAGGAGTCGCCGGCGCCCGAGTGGATCGTCGACGAGGCGCTGCGCGAGCGGATCGGCGCGATCGCCGTCGAGGCGGCGCAGGCCGTCGGCTACCGCGGCGCCGGCACGGTCGAAGGCCTGCTGGACGCCGAGCGCAACGACTACTTCTTCCTCGAGATGAACACGCGCGTGCAGGTCGAGCACTGCGTCACGGAGATGACGACGGGGATCGACATCGTCAGGGAGGGCATCCGCGTCGCGGCGGGCGAGCCGCTGTCGGTCGCCCAGGAGGACGTCGTGCTGCGCGGCCATGCGATCGAGTGCCGCATCAACGCCGAGGACGCGGCACGCAAGTTCGCGCCCGCCCCGGGACGGATCGGGTCCTACGTGGAGCCGAGCGGCCCCGGCGTGCGCGTCGACTCCGGGGTGCGCGCGGGCAGCGAGATCTCCCCGATGTACGACCCGATGGTGGCCAAGCTCATCGTCTGGGACGCCGACCGCGCGCAGGCGACGCGGCGCATGCTGCGCGCCCTCGGCGAGTACGAGATCGAGGGCATCACGACGCTGATCGGGTTCCACAGCGCCCTCCTGCAGACCGAGCAGTGGGCGCGCGGCGAGACCTGCCGCGACCTGCTCGAGGACGCCGACTGGCTGACGGCGGCCGCCGCCGGACCGGCCCCGCCACCGGCCGGCGAGGACGACGAGCAGGAGAGCGTCGAGCAGACCTACACCGTCGAGGTCTCCGGCCGCCGGTTCGACGTGCGCGTGTTCGGCCCACCGGGGGGAGCGAGGGCCGCTACAACGCCCAACGGCGCCGCGCCCGCGCCACCGAGGCGGCCGACGCGGGCCGCGCGCGAGCCCAAGACCCGTGACAACGGCCACGGCGGCGACGCGCTGGCGTCGCCGATGCAGGGCAGCGTCTGGAAGATCCCCGTCAAGCCGGGCCAGCGGGTCGTCGAGGGCGAGGTCGTGACGATCATCGAGGCGATGAAGATGGAGAACGAGATCACCGCCCACAAGGCCGGCGTCATCGCGGAGCTGCCGATCTCCGAGGGCGACGTCGTGCGCAGCGGCGACCTGCTCGCGGTGATCGCGGACCGCGAGTGACCGGGTGAGCACGAGCGCGGCAGCCCGCGCCTGGGTCGCCGGGCCGCACGAGGCCGAGGCGGTGGCCGATCTGCTCGTCGCGTTCCGCGACGAGATGGGCTCGGACTGGCCGTCGAAGAACGCGTTCCTCGCCTCGGTGGAGCGGCTGCTCGAGGATCGCGACACGGAGTTTCTGCTTGCGTCGCCCGGCGACGGCTATCCGCCGGCGGGCATCCTGCAGCTGCGCTTCCGCTTCAGCGTCTGGAAGGCCGCTCCCGATGCCTGGCTTGAGGACCTCTTCGTCGCCGACCGCGCGCGCCGCCTGGGCATCGGCGATGCGCTCGTCGCGCTCGCGGTCGAGCGCGCCCGCGAGCGCGGCGCGCGGCGCATCGAGCTCGACACCAACGAGGAGAACGCGCCCGCGCTGGCGCTGTACGAGCACCACGGCTTCTCGCCGCGATCGAAGGGCGGCGCGGGGCGCGACCTGTTCCTCGGGCGGGCGATCGGCTGAGCCGCGCGGCCGGCGCGCCTACGGCAGCCGGCCACCGAGCCGCAGCGAGCTGACGAGCGCCGCGCCGAGCAGCAGCAGCGCTGCGCCCGCGAACATCGACGTGATCTCGCGCTTCTCCGGCTTCGTGCCGATCTGCGACCCGAGCCGGTCGTAGACCGCGTCGAGCTGGTCGGAGTCCTCGGCCTCGAACGCCTGGCCGCCGGACGTCTCGGCGATCCGCTCCAGCGCCTCGGGATCGGGCGGCACGCGCAGCGTCCGGCCCTGGATCTCGATCTCGCCGTCGGGCGTACCGAGCGCGACCGTGTAGATCGGAACGCGCAGGCGCCGCGCCTCCTCGGCGACCCGGTCGGCGGCGGTGCCGTCCGTCGCCGAGCCGTCGGACAGCAGCACGAGCGCGGACGGCGGGCGGCGCCGCGAGCTGTCGCCGGGCCGCACCTTGAGGTCGTTGAGCGCCGTGCCGAGCCCGGCGCCCGTCGCCGTGCCGGCGATCGGCTGCAGCAGCTCGAGCGCCGACGACACCGCGTCGTGGTCGGTCGTCGGCGTCTGCAGCGTCTGGGCTGAGTCGGAGTACGCGACGAGCCCGACGCGCAGCTCGTCGGGGACCTTGTCGAGGAAGCTCTGGGCAGCGCTGCGCGCGGCCTCCAGGCGCGTCGGGCTGACGTCGGTCGCCGACATCGAGCGTGAGATGTCCGTCACGAGCACGACCGACGCGCGCTCGACCGGGACCTGGATCGTCCGCTCGGGCCGCGCCAGCGAGATCGCCAGCGCGGCGAGCGCGAGCGCGAGCAGCCCCGCGGGCAGGTGGCGGCTCCAGCGCGGCTGCGGCGCAGCGACGGCCGCGAGGGTCGCCAGCGCGGGGAAGCGGACCGGATAGCGCCGCCGGCGCCGGCCGGCCGCGACGTGCGCGGCGATCGCCAGCGGCACCGCGAGCAGGAGCAGCAGAGCGAGCGGAGAGATGAAGCTCACTTCAGCGCCCTTCCCAGCGCCCTGAGCCAGTCGCCGCTCGTCGACAGCACGACGTGGTGCGTCCCGGCGGAGCGCAGCTCGCGCGCGACCTCGGCGCGCTCCTGCGCGGCCGCGGCGGCGAAGCGCTCGCGCAGCCGGCGCCGCGACGTGTCGACCTCGATGAGCCGCCCGGTCTCGGGGTCGACGAGCGCCAGGCGGCCCGCGGGCTCGAGGCGCTCCTCGCGCGGGTCGCGGATCTCGACGGCGAGGACGCGATGGCGCGCGCCCAGCAAGCGCATCGGGCGCCGCCAGTCCAACGCCCCGCGAAAGTCCGACACGACGACGACGAGGCCCGGCTGGCGCGCGAGCCGGGCCGCCTTGTGCAGGACCGGGCGCAGGCCGCGGTCGGCGGCGCCGTCGACCGCGACGCCCTCGTCGAGCAGACGGCGCAGGCCGATCTTCGCGTACGGCCCGCCGCGCGGCGGCAGCATCTTCTCCGGCCCTCCGGCGGTCAGCACCGCCAGGCGCCCGCCATGGCGCGTCGCGGCGCGGCCGACGACGTGGGCGACGCCCTCGGCGACGTCGGACTTCAGCCGGTCGGCGGTGCCGAACGCCATCGACGCCGACAGGTCGAGCACGAGCCACGT